>NZ_JBWCAM010000004.1:0-51982 GCF_056175065.1 Pseudomonas sp. JC1203 | reverse complement strand
TACCCGGTGGGCCGGGGGTGCCCAGCTGTGGGCGCGGGCTTGCCAGCGAGCTTTTCAGTGCCCAAAAAAGCTCGCTGGCAAGCCAGCTCCCACAGGTATCAGTTCATCTCGATGATGACCTGCTCGTTCCACTTCTGCGGCAGCTCCTTGGAGCTCTTTTCCCAGGCATCGGGGTTCTTGATCGGCTTGGCGTTCTTGTACTGCTCGTTCGGCAGCAGTTTCGACGCCACGTCTTCCGGCAGTTTCAGGTGCTCGGCACGAATTGGCCGGGCATGGCCGCGCGCCAGGTTGAACTGGCCTTCGTCGCTGAAGATGTACTCACGCGCAAGCTTGGCCGCGTTCGGGTGCTTGGCGTATTTGTTGATGATGGTGGTGTAGCCGGAAATCACCGTGCCGTCGGACGGGATCAGCACCGTGAAGCGGGTGGGGTCGATCTTGTCGCGGTAGCTCAGGCCGTTGAAGTCCCAGACCACGCCCACTTCCACTTCACCCTTTTCCAGGGTCTGGATGGTGGGGTTGGCCAGCGACAGGCGTTTTTGCTTGGCCAGTTCGGTGAACAGTTCCAGGCCTGGCGCCAGGTTGCTTTCATCGCCACCACGGGCAATGGCTGCGGCCAGCACGCCGTTGGCGGCCTGGGCGGCGGTGCTCACGTCACCGATGGCCACCTTGTATTTGCCTTTCTCAAGGTCTGCCCAGCTTTTCGGGGTGTCCTCTTCCTTCACCAACTGCTTGTTGATGATGAAGGCGATGGTGCCGGTGTAGGCCAGGGCCCAGTGGCCGTCCTTGTCTTTCGCCCAGTCCGGCACCTGGTCCCAGGTGGTCGGCTTGTAGGGTTGGGTTACGCCCTGCTTCTCGGCGATGGGGCCGAAGGCTGCGCCCACGTCGCCGATGTCGGCGCTGGCGTTGTCTTTCTCGGCAGCGAACTTGGCCACTTCCTGGGCCGAGCTCATGTCGGTGTCCATGTGCGTCAGGCCGTACTTGGCCAGCAACCCCGCCCAGGTGCCTTTCCAGTTGGCCCAGTCATCGGGCATGCCGACGCTGTTGACCGCGCCTTCGGCCTTGGCGGCCGCTTCCAGGGTGTTCAAATCGACGTCGGCGGCCATGGCGTTGATGCTCATGGTGATGCCCATGCCTACCAGTGATGCCAGGAAAAGCTTTTTCATCCGAAGCTCCTTGGGCGCGTTCAGCGAACGCTGGTTTTATCTGGACAGTGTCGCGAGGTGGTCTAGATCAGCAAGACCTGAGCCAATCTAGGCCGGGGTGATGACAATTTGATGTATGGCCGGGTGGCGCGGGCCTTGCAGCAGCATTGCCCCTGCCCGTGGGCAATAAGCGTAGTTCAGATTTAACTGCCTGATCTGCAACGGCTTGCGCTGCTCGGTGTAGGGCTTTTCCGAGATGCTTGTCATCCCGCGGTCATTTATTTTGCCTAGGCTGCAGCAATGGCCCACCGCCGCCAGCGGTGCCCCTTTTTGAAGCTGGTCTAGTCCAGACAGGTTGAAACGATGCGTAACAGTGCACCCCGAGCCGTGACCGCTATCTGCCAGGCGCTGCAAGAGCAGATTCAGCATGGCCTGTTGGCCGCCGGTTGCAAGCTGCCGGCCGAGCGCAAGCTCAGCGAAGTGTTCGACACCACGCGTATCACCTTGCGCGAGGCACTGGTGCAACTGGAAGCCCGGGGGCTGATCTACCGCGAGGAGCGTCGTGGCTGGTTCATATCACCGCCGCGCCTGACCTATGACCTGATGAAACGCAGCCACTTCCACGCCATGGTCCGCGAGCAGGGCCGCGAACCCTCGACGCAGTTGCTGTCGGGGCGGCTGGTACCCGCCTCGGCGGCTATCTGCGCAAGCCTGCAGTTGCCGCCGCTGTCCAGCGTGATCCAGCTGTGCCGCACCCGTTGCATCGACCAGCGCCTGGTGCTGTACGTGGAGCACTACCTGAACCCGCAGTATTTTCCGGGCATTCTGGACCTGGACCTGAACCAACCGCTTACCGAGATCTACGCACGCCACTACGGCATCGAATACGGCCGGGTGCGTTTCGAAATGGCCCCCACGGCCCTGCGCGCCGAGGCGGCCAGCGCCCTGCGGGTGTCACTCGGCAGCCCCGGGTTGCGCATCACCCGGGTCAACCATGACCAGCAAGGGCGGCTGATAGATTGTGATCTTGAGTATTGGCGGCACGACGCCATTCGGCTCAGTGCCGATGTCTCGCCGCCTTGATTTCCACTTCCGTCAGCCAGAACAGCGAGGCCTGGCCCATGCGCAGCGGCGCATCGGGGGGCGACAGCTCCCAGATTTCACCGTCGTAGATCTGGAAACTCTGGCCACTGCGCGAGTAGCGCTCGCCCTGGTAGTTGAAGCTGTAGCCGGCCTTGCGCACACGCTCCAGGTAATGCTGGCGGGCGGCGCGCTGGCTGGGCGGCGAGCTGAGTTCGGAGATCATGCCGATGAAGGTTTCCAGCGGGTAGTCGAAGCAGCGCTGCGCCTGGCGGTTGGCGTAGATGAAGCGCGGGTTGTCGCTGCCATCGTGGGCCAGCAGGCCGTAGGGCGCCTGTTCGTGCACCCACAGCAGGTCCACTGGGGCGCCGGGGATGGCCATGGGCAGGTGCTTGCCGGTGTGCCTGAAATACGCCTCGTCGATCTGCTTCAGATGGCTGGCAAGGTCGGGGCCAAGCATTTCGGTATTCCTCTACTGCACTGGGAAGAAGTCGAAGCCACAACGCTACCCCGTGTGGCGGCCTAGGTCTATTGTCGGATTGGACATACTCAGCTCGAAGGTGCAGCGGCCTCCGCCGTCACGGTGCCACCGGCACTGGTGACCACTTGCACGCTGAGGCGCGGGGTGGCCAGGTCCAGCCCGGACTCGTCCAGCTGGCGTTTGAGCGCCAGGTTGAACGCCCGCGAAACCTCCCATTGCTTGATGGGCGCGGTCTTGAAACGGGCGCGCAGGATGGCTGTACCGGATTCGAAACTTTCCACACCCTGGATCTCCAGCGGCGACCAGATGTTGCGCCGTTGCAGCGGGTCGGTGCGCATTTTCTGGCCCACGTCGCGCATCAGCTTGATGGCGGTGTCGATGTCCATGGTGTGCGGCACGTTGACCCGGAAGATGGCGTAGCCGAACTCCCGCGAGTAGTTCTTGATGCTCTTGATTTCGCTGAACGGGATGGTGTGCACGATGCCGTCGATGTCGCGCAGGCGCACCGTGCGGATGGTCAGGCCTTCCACCGTGCCCAGATGGCCGCCCACGTCGACATAGTCGTCGATGGCCAGCGAGTCCTCGATGATGATGAACAGGCCGGTGATCAGGTCGGCGACCAGCGACTGGGCGCCGAAACCGATGGCCAGGCCGATGACGCCCGCACCCGCCAGCAGCGGCGTGACGTTCATGCCCATGTTGGCCAGGGCGACGATGGCGGCAATGATGAAGATGGCGATGAACAGGACGTTGCGAATCAGCGGCATCATGGTTTGCGCGCGGGCATTGGCCAGGCCCTTGCGCGAGTGGGTGAGCGCGTGGTGCACGGCCGTGTCGGCGAGTATCCATACCAGCCACGCCAGGATAAGCGTGCCGGCCAGGCTGAACAGCTTGACGCTGATGTCATGGCCGTCGCCTTCGGTGAAGCGGATCAGCGACATGCCCCACACGCGCAGGCCCAGTTCGATGAAGCATAGCCAGATCAGCAGGTGCACCAGCGTGTAGCCGAAGTTGCGCAGGCGCTCGGAATACACTGCGTGGCGTTTCATGCGCTTGTGCGGCCGCACCGCGTGGCGGCGCACCAGGCCGTTGCAAACCATGCACAACACCAGCAGCACCGTGCACACCAGCGACTGGCGCAGCACGGTGCTGGTGTCGCCGGCATCGATGAAGGTGGCCAGCAGCGAGATGCCCACCAGCACCAGCGCGGGCAGGTACCAGAAGGTGCCGAGGATCTCGATGGTGTCGCTGAGGGCGCGGCGTGTCAGGCGCCGGGACAGTGGCTGGTTGCGGATAAGGTGGGCTACCGGGCGGCGGAAGCGCAGGATGAACATGCCGGTGCACAGCGCCGCCAGCATGTTCGCCAGGGTGGCGGCGGTGTGAGCCAGGTGCGAGCCCAGGCTGGCCACCAGGCGTGGGTCGTTCAGCGCCTCGCCGAAGGCGGCGAAGCTGCCGATCAGCCACAGCGGCCGGAACGCCTGGTGGCGCAGGATGTACAAGGCACGGTGGCGATGCGGGCCATCCAGCAACGAGAAGGCCACCACGCAGATGGCCGAGAAGCAGGTGCCCACCACCAGTGCGTAGGCCAGCACCATGGCCAGGTCCTTGCCCAGCGACGAGGGCAGGGCGTAGCCGACCCACACGGTGATGATCAGCGCCACCAGCCACGGCCCCAGCTTGCGCAGGGCAAAGCGCAGCAGGTCGAGGGTGCGCGGGTGCTGGGGCAGCTCCTCGCTGAGGCCGAAGCGCATGCGGATGTGGTGGCTGATCCAGTTCAAGGCGTAGGCCAGCAGGCTCCACACCAACAGGATCAATACGAAGCCGAAGATGATGGGCGGCCACTGGGCCACCGGCAGCAGCAGGTCGGACAGTTCCTGCCCGGCCTGGTCGAACTCGCTGGACCAGCGGTTGAACGGGCTGTCCTCGCCGGCGAACTGTTTCTCCAGTTGCCCCAGGGTGCTGCCGATCAGGCCCAGCACGCCTTCCTCACCCGCAGGCTGGGCCTTCTTGGTGGTGTCGCGCAGGCGCTTGAGGTCGGTGAGCAGTTGCGTGCGTTGCTGGTCGTTTTCCAGGGAATTGATGACCTGGTCCAGTGACTGTGCCAACGGCTCGGTGGGCTGCGGCTGGGATTTCTGGCCACTGCCGAGCAGGCTCGGCAAGCCGGCCGCCTCAGCCTGTGGCAGTAAGGCCAGCAGGCAGATCAGGAGCAGGGAGAACAGGGCAGGCAGACGCAAAAATACAGGCACTCGACAATAAACCCAGGGTAATTCTTGATCGAGGGAGTGTACGAGGCGTCAGGGCCCAAGGCGAGGGGTTATGCGCCGATTCGCACGAGGATTTTATACAGGACGATTCCAAGCAGGCAGAGCATGCCGAGCCAGAGCATCAGCACGCCGATATTGCGTTCGCGCAGGCTGAAGCCGAAGGTCAACAGGCCGAGGCTGGCCATGACCTGAATGAGCAGGGTGGTGAATTCGTCCATGACCGTTGTCCTTGTGCGGGGGGCCTGCTTTAAGTCTAGGCCCGTCAGCGCAGCAGGGTTTGATCCTGATCATGAAATTTAGCCCGTAGCAGCTGCCGCAGGCTGCGTCCGGCCCCGACGCGGTTCGGCTTCAACCACGCGGTGCCAGTGGACGCGGCCTGCGGCCGCTGCTACGAGGGTTACGGCAGCTCGCGGCTGCGGTAGAACGCTTCCAGCACTTTCACCAGGTGTGCCAGGTCCTGGCTGCCGCACAGCTCGCGGATGGAGTGCATGGCGAACGTCGGCAGGCCGATGTCCACGGTGCGTACGCCCAGGTGGCTGGCGGTGATCGGGCCGATGGTGGAGCCACAACCCATGTCGCTGCGCACCACGAAGCTCTGCACCGGCACTTCCTCGGCCATGCACAGGTGGCGGAAGAAACCGGCGGTTTCGCTGTTGGTGGCGTAGCGCTGGTTGCTGTTGACCTTGATCACCGGGCCGGCGTTGAGTTTCGGGCCGTGGTTGGCGTCGTGCTTGTCGGCGTAGTTGGGGTGCACGCCGTGGGCGTTGTCGGCCGACACCAGCAAGGAACGCTGGATGGTGCGCACGAAGTCGTCGCCGTCGGGCAGCAGGCGGCGCAGGGTCTGCTCCAGCATCGGGCCGTCGGCACCGCAGGCCGAGCACGAGCCGATTTCCTCGTGGTCGTTGGCCACGAACACGCAGGTTTCCTCGCTGTCGGCGTTGAGCAGCGCCTGCAACGCCGCGTAGCACGACAGCAGGTTATCCAGGCGCGCGCCGGCGATGAACTCGCCGTGCAGGCCCACCACCGCGGCGCTCTGGGTGTCGTAGAAGCTCAGCTCGTAGTCCAGCACCACGTCGGCATTCAGGCCGTGTTCGCGGGCCAGTTGGTCGGTCAGCAGCGCGCGGAAGTCGGGGCGCTCGTCGCCGGCCACCTGGGCCAGAATCGGCGGCAGCTCGGTCTGCGGGTTGATGGCCCAGCCCTGGTTGGCTTCACGGTTGAGGTGAATGGCCAGGTTGGGGATGACCGCAATCGGCAGCTTGAAGTCGATCAGCTGGCTTTCCACCTTGCCGTCGCGGCGGAAGGTGACGCGGCCGGCCAGCGACAGGTCGCGGTCGAACCACGGCGCCAGCAGCGCGCCGCCGTACACTTCCACGCCCAGCTGCCAGAAACCCTGGCGCTGCAGCTCGGGCTGCGGCTTCACGCGCAGGCATGGGCTGTCGGTGTGCGCGCCTACCAGGCGGATGCCGCCCAACAGAGGCGAGTGGCGGCCCAGCTTGACGGCGATGATGGAGGAGTCGTTGCGGGTCAGGTAATAACGCCCGCCCGCCACGGTGGCCCAGGTGTCGCGCTCGTCGAGGCGCTGGTAACCGGCAGCCTCCAGGCGCATGGCCAGGCTGGTGGTGGCGTGGAAGGGGGTGGGGGAGGCCTTGAGGAAGTCGATCAGGCCCTGGTTCAAAGCTTCGCGCATAAGTGGCTCCAGACAGCAATGGCGCGAGTTTAACGTATTGCAGCCCGCTTGGGGGGCTCGTAGCAGCTGCCGCAGGCTGCGTCAGGGGTGGGCGCCGGGGTGGTGCCGGACGCTGCCTGCGGCAGCTGCTACGGGGCGCCGTCAGAACGGCGCGGGGCACTCGAAGCGCACGCGTTCGCCCGTGGTGGGGTGCGTGAAGCTCAGCATGCTGGCGTGCAGGCACAGCCGCGGGTAGGCCGCCAGCGCCTCGGGGTGGGCGTACAGGCCGTCGCCCAGCAGCGGGTGGCCGATGGACAGCATGTGCACGCGCAATTGGTGCGAACGGCCGGTGATGGGCGTGAGTTCCACGCGGCACCAGTCGCCGCAACGCTCCAGCACCTTCCAGAAGGTCAGGGCGTGCTTGCCCTGCTCATGGTCCACCACGTGGCGCGGTTTGGTGGGCGGGTCGTAGCGCAGTGGCAGGTCGATGCTGCCGCTGTCGAGTGCAGGCTGGCCCCAGGCCAGTGCGGTGTAGGCCTTTTCGGTTTCGCGGTCATGAAACTGCCGCGAAAGCTCGCGGTGGGTGTCGGCGTCGCGGGCCAGCAGAATGATGCCCGAGGTTTCCCAGTCCAGGCGGTGCACGATGCGCGCCTCGGGGTAGCCGTTTTCCTGCAGGCGGGTGATCAGGCAATCCTTGTTGTCCTCGGCGCGGCCAGGCACCGACAGCAGCAGGGTCGGCTTGTTGATCACCAGGATGGCGTCATCCTGATGCAGGATGTGGATGTTCGACAGCGGCATTGAATTTGTCTCGGTAGAAACGCCAACGGCGATTGCCGGTATTCCCCCCAAGGGGGCACCGGCAATCGCCGCGGGTGCTGCCAGGCCGGGTTAGCGGTCGGGCAGGGTGATGTTGAGTTCCAGGATCGAGCAGCTGCCCTGGTTTTCCAGCGCGACCTGCACGTCCTCGTTGCCGATATTGACGTACTTGCGGATCACCTCCACCAGCTCCTTCTGCAGGGCAGGCAGGTAGTCCGGGGTGCTGCGCTGGCCACGTTCGTGCGCCACGATGATCTGCAGACGCTCTTTCGCTACCGACGCGGTATTGACCTTTTTGGAACGAAAGAAGTCAAAAATGCTCATCAGTTGCCTCCAAAGAGCCGCTCAAAGAATCCTTTCTTCTGCTGTTCGAGGAAGCGGTGTTCCACGGATTTGCCCAGCAGTCGGTCGACGGCGTCGCTATAGGCCTGGCCGGCGTCGCTCTGGTCGTCGAGGATGACCGGCACGCCCTGGTTGGAGGCCTTCAGCACCGCCTGCGATTCGGGAATCACGCCCAGCAGGGTCACCGACAGGATCTCCTTGACGTCTTCCACGCCCAGCATCTCGCCCTTGCTCACGCGCTCGGGGTTGTAGCGGGTCAGCAGCAGGTGTTCCTTGATCGGGTCTTCGTTGCGCTCGGCGCGACGCGACTTGCTGGCCAGCAGGCCCAGCATGCGGTCCGAGTCACGTACCGAAGACACTTCCGGGTTGGTGACGACGATGGCTTCGTCGGCGAAGTACATGGCCAGGTGGGCGCCGGTCTCGATGCCCGCTGGCGAATCGCAGACCACGAACTCGAAGGTTTCCTTGAGTTCCATCAGTACTTTTTCCACGCCTTCCTTGGTCAGCGCGTCCTTGTCACGGGTCTGGCTGGCAGCCAGCACGTACAGGTTCTCAAGGCGCTTGTCCTTGATCAGGGCCTGCTGCAGGTTGGCTTCGCCGTTCACCACGTTGACGAAGTCGTACACCACGCGGCGTTCACAGCCCATGATCAGGTCGAGGTTGCGCAGGCCCACGTCGAAGTCGACGATGACAGTCTTGTGGCCGCGCAGGGCCAGGCCGGTACCGATGGCGGCGCTGGTGGTGGTCTTGCCCACACCACCTTTGCCGGATGTAACCACGAGAATCTTGGACAAGGTGTATCACCCCTAATGAAAAAGGATTGCTAGTCCCTGAATGAAAGCATGACTTGTAAACAACTGCAGTCGGCCGGCCGTGGTAATGGCCGTTTGCCGCCAAGTTTAAAAGTTGTACGGAAAATGGCGGCAGTATCCGTTAAAGGCGGGTGATGTTCAACACATCACCAGACAAGCTGACTTGTACGCCTGCCCCCCACAAGGGGTCGCGACGCAGGTCTTCCGAGACCTTGTACTGGCCGGCGATGGACAACAGCTCGGCGCCCAGGTGCTGGCAGAAGATACGTGCCTTGGTATCGCCCTTGATACCTGCCAGGGCACGGCCACGCATTTGGCCGTACACATGGATGTTGCCATCGGCCAGAAGTTCCGCACCGGAGCTGACCGTGGCCATGACCACCAGGTCACCCCCCGGAGCATAGACCTGTTGGCCGCTGCGCACCGGCAAGGTAATGATTTTCGTCGGATTTACCACCGGTGCCGGCGGTTTTTCCGGCGCCTTGGGCTTGGGCGGCTCAAGTTCGATCGGCCGTTCGCGCGCGCCGGATGGCGGCAGCACCGGCAGGTCGATGGCGATGGCCGCGGCGATGTCCTCGATGCGGCTGGCGCGGATGGCCAGGGTGCGCAGGCCATGTTGGCGGCACACGCGCATCAGGCCTGGCAGGTCGACCGCCCCTTCACTGGCCGGCAGCTTGTCCAGCGCCAGCACCAGCGGGGTGTTGCTGAAGAAATTCGGGGCCTGGGCAACCTTGGCCGCCAACTGGCGGTCCAGGCCTTCAAGGTTGTTGCGGGCCAGTTCCAGCACGGTGATGGCGAGCATGCTGCCCTTCAGCTGGAACACGTTTTCCTGGTCTAGCGGTTCGGTCTGGCTCATGGTCGGCAAAAAGGCGCCTTGTAACGAAAAGTGCCGAGACTTATAACGAGAACGCCCGCCAGCCGCAAGCCGGGCGAACCCATGTAGAATGCGCGGCCTTGTTGTCTGTCCGGAATCTGTAATGGATCGCCCGCGTTTTAACCGAACCTTTCTTCACCCCCGTTTCTGGCCGCTGCTGCTGGGCCTGGGCCTGCTGTGGCTGGTGGTACAGCTGCCGTACCGCGCCCTGCTGGTGATTGGCCGCCTGCTGGGGCTGGGCATGTACCGCATCGCCGGCGAACGCCGCCGTATTGCGGCGCGCAACCTCGAGCTGTGTTTCCCCGAACTACCGCTCGTCGAAAGAACCCGTTTGCTCAAGGAAAATTTCGCTTCCACCGGCATCGCCTTCTTCGAAATGGCCATGAGCTGGTGGTGGCCAAAGGCCCGCCTGGCGCGGCTTGCGCACATCGAAGGGCTTGAACATTTGCAGGCCGCACAGCAGGCCGGCGAGGGTGCCATTCTGATGGCGCTGCACTTCACCACCCTGGAAATCGGTGCCGCGTTGCTGGGCCAGCGCCACACCATCGACGGCATGTACCGCGAGCACAACAACCCGCTGTTCGACTTCGTCCAGCGCCAGGGCCGCGAGCGCCACAACCTCGACTCCCTGGCGGTAGAGCGCGAAGACGTGCGCGGCATGCTCAAGCTGCTGCGCAAGGGCCGCGCCATCTGGTACGCACCGGACCAGGACTATGGCGCCAAGCAGGGGATTTTCGTGCCGCTGTTCGGCATTCCTGCGGCCACCGTAACCGCCACCACCAAGTTCGCCCGGCTGGGCAAGGCGCGGGTCATTCCGTTCACCCAGCAGCGCCTGCCGGATGGCAGTGGCTACAGGCTGGTGATTCACCCGCCGCTGGAAGATTTCCCCGGCGAGAGCGAAGAGGCCGACTGCCTGCGCATCAACCAGTGGGTGGAAGCTTCCATTCGCGAGTGCCCGGAGCAGTACCTGTGGGCGCACCGGCGGTTCAAGTCGCGGCCGCCGGGTTCGCCTAGACTCTACGAAAAGCGCCGCCGGTAGGCTGTCGCAGCGACTGTCTTTGTGGGAGCTGGCTTGCCCGCGAGCTGTTGGGGCCCTAAACGCTCGCTGGCAAGCCAGCTCCCACAGGATGTTTGCCGCTACAGGAGCACGCAATGCCTGCGATCACAGGCCTGATCCTTTCCGGCGGTGGCGCCCGCGCCGCCTACCAGGTGGGCGTGCTGGCGGCCATTGCGCAGCTGCTGCCCGCCGATGCCGCCAATCCTTTTCCCGTGATCGTCGGCACCTCGGCCGGCGCCATCAACGCCGTGACGCTGGCCAGCGGCGCCCAGCAATTCGTGACCACGGTGCAGCGCCTGGAGGCATTCTGGCGCGGCTTCGCCAGCCATCAGGTGGTGCGCAGCGACTGGCCCGGCGTGGTGCGCCAGGCCAGCCGGTTCATCCGCCACAGCTTGTTGGGCATAGGCGGCGCCGTGCCCGTGGCGCTGGTCGACAACGCGCCCCTGGGTGCGCTGCTGCGCGAGCGCCTGGACCTCAATGGCATCGATGGCGCGCTGGCTGCGGGCGCCCTGCATGGGGTGGCGGTGACCGCCTTCGGCTACAGCTCCGGGCAGGCGGTCACCTTCTATCAGGGCAGCTGCGGCATCCAGCCCTGGCTGCGGCATAGGCGGGTCGGCGTGCCCACCCGCCTGAGCGTCGAACACCTGATGGCCAGCGCCTCCATCCCGCTGCTGTTCCCGCCGGTGCGCATTGGTGATGACTTCTACGGTGACGGCGCCATGCGCCAGTCCGCGCCCATCAGCCCGGCGCTGCACCTGGGCGCCGAGCGGGTGCTGGTGGTGGGCGTCAGCGGCAACACCCGTGGCCCCGACGGCGGCCCGCTGGCCGGCAGCGACCAGCAGCCGAGCCTGGCGCAAATAGGCGGGCACCTGCTCAACAGCGCGTTCATCGACAGTTTGGAAGACGACCTGGAATTGCTGCAGCGTCTCAACCAGTTGGGGCGGTTGTTGCCGTCGGACGTGCACAGTGCGCCATTGGGCTTGAACCCGGTGGAGGTGATGGTGGTAGCGCCCAGCCAGCCGCTGGACGAGATCGCCGCGCGGCACCGGCATGAGCTGCCGGCGGCGCTGCGCCTGTTCCTGCGCGGGCCGGGGGCGACGAAAACCAGTGGGGCGGGGCTGTTGAGCTATCTGCTGTTCGAGGCGGGGTATTGCAGCGAGTTGATCGAGTTGGGGCGGCGCGATGCGCTGGCCAAGCAGGCTGAAATTCTCGCCTTCCTGCAACCGCTATAACCGTCCGTGGGGGCGGGCGTTGCACCCCGTTTTTTGGGGCGCAAACGCGCGCGGGCCACCCCCCGCCTCCCGGTCGGGGGGTGCGGGGTGGCCTGGGCGTTTTGGGGGCACCACCCCCCCGCGCCCCCCCCCCCCCCCACGGGTGGGTTCAGGCCGTCAGGCGGTCGTCGCGGAAGTCGCGCAGGGCCTGTTCGATCTCTTCGCGGCTGTTCATCACGAACGGGCCGTATTGCACCACCGGCTCGTTCAGCGGCTTGCCGGCCAGCACCAGCACCCGTGCACCTTCAGCGCTGTCGATACGCACCTCGCCACTGTCACCCAGGCGCACCAGACGGCTGGCCGCCACGCTGCCGGCATGGCCGGGCAACTGCACCGCACCTTCGTACACATACAGCATCACCCGGTGCCCTTCAGGCAGGCGCGGGCTGATGCTGGCGCCGGCCGGCAGGTGCAGGTCGAACAGGTGCGGCTCGGTGTGCGGCCGCTGCACGGCGCCCAGCTGCTGCACCTGGCCGTCGTCGAACGTGCCGGCAATGGCCACCACGTCGATGCCGGCCGGGGTGGTCAGGCGCGGAATGTCCTCGGGCTGGATGTCGCGGTAGCTCGGGGTGCCGAGCTTGTCCTTGCCGGGCAGGTTGAGCCACAGCTGGAAGCCGCGCATCACGCCTTCTTCCTGCTCGGGCATCTCGCTGTGGATGATGCCGCGGGCAGCGGTCATCCACTGCACGCCACCGCCTTGCAGCAGGCCGACGTTGCCCAGGTGGTCTTCGTGGCGCATGCGCCCTTCCAGCATGTAGGTGATGGTCTCGAAGCCACGGTGCGGGTGGGGCGGGAAGCCGGCGATGTATTCATCGGGGTTGTCGGAACCGAATTCGTCGAGCATCAGGAAGGGGTCGAAGCGCTCGATGCCGGGGCCGCCGATGACACGGGTCAGGCTTACGCCGGCGCCGTCGGAAGTGGCCTGGCCGGCCTGGATGCCGATGATTTTACGAAATTGAGTCATTGCACAACTCCTGTAGGAGGGTGGGAATGGCTCTATTGTTGCGCGGGAAATATCGAACGAATAGCGGTTATTTACGGTAGTAAATATCAGTAAATTTGATTTGTCAGGGGTATGGGAGCTGGCAAGCCAGCTCCCACAGGGTTACTCGGCGATCTGCAACTTGCGCGATTCGGTGTAGATGTAGCGCACCTTCTCGTATTCGAACGGGGTGTCCAGCGAGCCATAGCGGAAGCTGGTGGTGTAGCGCTTGTCCACCGCGCGCAACGCCCAGATTTCCGGGTGGCGGCTGCTTTCCTGCGACACGTTGAGGAAGTTGATCTGCGACTCGGCGCCGTAGTCGAACAGCAGGCCGGTGGTGTCACGCAGGTTCGATGGGCCGAACACCGGCAACACCAGGTATGGCCCGGCCGGCACGCCGTAGAAGCCCAGGGTCTGGCCGAAGTCCTCGGTCTGGTGTTGCAGGCCCATCTTCGTCGCCGGGTCCCACAGGCCGGCCACGCCGATGGTGGTGTTGAGCAGCAGGCGGCCGGTTATCTGCAGCGAGCGCTTGCCCTTTAGCTGCAGCAGGCTGTTCACCAGGTTCGGCACGTCGCCCAGGTTGCTGAAGAAGTTGCTCACGCCGCTGCGCAGGAAACCTGGGGTGATGTAGCGGTAGCCATTGACCACCGGCAGGAACACCCACTCGTCGAAGCGGTAGTTGAAGTGGTAGACGCGGCGGTTCCAGTTCTCCACCGGGTCATAGACGTTCAGCGCGGTCAGGCTCGAACGCTCGAACTCGCGCTGGTCCAGGCCGGGGTTGAACTTGAGCTGCTTGAGCGGCTCGGTGAAACCGTCCGGGTCGGCCTGGGTCGGTTTGTCGTCGGCGTGGGCCATGCCGGCACACAGCAGTGCGGCGGCCAGGAGGAAGGTCTTAGCCACGGAAGAACTCCAGCATGGCGTCGGCGTTGACGCGGTAATTGAGGTTGCCGCAATGGCCACCGTGGGGGTAAACGGTCAGGCGGTCGCCGAACGTCTTGCGCAGGAAGCCCAGGTCGCCAGGGCCGAGGATGATGTCGTCGGCGTTGTGCATCACGGCGATTTTCGGGCTGTCGTGCAGGTAGTCCTTGAGGGCGTACAGGCTCACCTCGTCCACCAGCTGCAGCAGGCTGCCGCCGTCGGTGCGGGCGCGCCACATAGGAATAACCTGGTCAGTCAGGTAGCAGTCGAAATCGCACTGCAGCGCCCGCTTGAGGAACGGCGTCAGGCTGGTGCCCTCGGTGATTGGGAACTTGGGCGGGGTAATCAGCCCGCGGCGGTTGATCAGGTCCGAGGTAAAAGCGATGTCGGCCGCCGAGAAGCGGAACGAGGTGCCGATCAGCATGGCCATCTGTTCGTTGGACAGGTGCTGCTTGGACTGCTGGATGTCATACAGCAGGGCATCGTTGAGGTCGATGTAGCCCTTCTGCTGGAAGTAGCGGGTGAGCTTCTGCAGCACCACTTCATAGAAAGTGGTGTTGTTGTTGATGCCCTTCACCTGGGCCTGCACCAGCTTGTCGAGGTTGCTGATGGAGGTGTACAGGTTCACCGGTGGGTTGAGCAGCAGCACCTTCTTGAAATTGAAGCTGCGGCGGGTTTCGTCCAGCTTGCTGACGAAGGCCGCGTCCAGCGCACCCAGGCTGTAGCCGGTGAGGTAGAAGTCGGTGACCGGCAGCTTGGGGTTCTGCGCGCGCACGGCTTGCATCACCCGGTACAGGTCTTCGGCGTCTTCCTTGGTGACCCCGGGGGTGGCGAAGCGCGAGGCGGCGCTCATGAAGTCATAGCTGGTGGGCGACGACAGCTGCACCACGTGGTAACCGGCCTGGTAATACAGCTTCTTCAGGTATTCGGTGAGGCTGCTGGTGTACGGCGCGCCGGTGCCGGCAATGATGAAGATCAGCGGCGCGGCGTGGTCCTGGTAGGCCAGGCGGTAGCGCAGTTTCTTCACGGCCCAGAAGTTGTCGGGCAGGGTGAAGTCGCGGTCCGGGCGCAGGTTCAGCGTATGGTCGGCCTGCTTGATGTCGTCGTCAGCGGGCAGCTTGGGGCGCAGGTCCGGCGGGGTCGAGGCAATGGTGGCTTCGAACGGGTTGGTCAACGGGAAGCCATAGGTGGCGACGTCGACATCCTTGGCTAGCGCGGACGCACTCAAAATGAGGCCGCCCAGCAAGGCAGCGAAGTGCAGTATTCGAAGCATGACGGTGTCCCTAAAAGGCGAAAGCTAAGTGAAGTACGCAGGCTCTGACCACCGCATTGGTGGCAAGTTGCCCAGTATGACTGCTTTTGACACGCAAAATATTGTACGGGCGTGATACACCACCAGACACAATAGCTACAAAGGGCGTTTTCGCCTTGCATAACGAAGTGGGGTGGTTATTCTTGGCGCCGTTTTTCCTTTCCGGAGTGTGTCATGTCCCGCCGTACGTCGCTGATCGTGCTTTTCGTCCTGGTAGCCCTGAGCCTGGCTGCCAGCTATGGCGTGCGTTACGGGTTGATGGAGGATGCCCGCTGGGTGGGGCTGTGCAGCGACGAAGCCAGCCGCTGGGAATGCCAGCTGCGCTCGGGGCTAGGCTACCTGATTCACTTCCGCATGATTTCCATCGCGGCGCTGTCGGCATCGGTGATCGGGTTTTTCGTACCGCGCTGCCTGGGCTGGTGGATCGCGGCGTTGGCGCTGGTGATCGGCATTCCGGGGCTGGTGCTGTACAGCGCCAGCCTGGCGGTGTTTGCCGTGGTGATCGCCGGCCTGCGGCTGGTTCGCCGCTAACCCCGGGACGCGGCCTCTGGCGGATGGCCGCCCCGCCGCTGTTACATCCTGTGGGAGCTGGCTTGCCCGCGAGCTGTTGGGGCCATAAAAGCTCGCTGGCAAGCCAGCTCCCACAAGACAGTTGCTGCTACGGGTGAGCGGTGCGGCGCAGGCTGCGCACCATTGCCCACACCATCAAGCCACTGACAACCGCCCACCCCCACGCTTGCTGGCTGTGCAGCCCTTCAATCGCCAGCTGCACCGGTATCCCCACCCCCACGATGGCGGTCAGCAACAGCAACTCGGGCCTGCGCACCGGCACCGGCCGCAGCAGGTACACCAGCGCGGGCAACACCAGCGCCGCGCTGGGGAAACTGCGATAGCGCGAATCGAACACCAGCCCCAGCATCATCACTGCCGCCGCAAAACCTGCGGCCGCCAGCCACCAGCCGGCGCGACGTTCCAGCCAGGCGAACAGCCGGTCGCGCCAGCCCTCGCGCTTGGCCAGGGCCAGCACCCCGTAGGCCAGCACGACGAAATTCAGGCCGGCCAGCAGCACTGCCCAGATCCATTCCTCGGCAAACCGCGCATTGATACGCATCAGCTCACCCCAGGCGCCCAGGCTGCCGGCACCCACGGCCGCCACCAGCGGCAGCAGCAGCGCGCTGCGGCGGTTGTTCACCCGGCCGGCGAAGGCCAGGGTGGCCAGCCACAGCAGCACACCGGCGCCCAGCCACTGCGGCCAGTACGGCACGTTGGTGACCGGCCCCTGCAGCACGCCCTTGTCCTGGCGGTCGGCGTCGAACAGGCCCCAATAGCCGCCCACCGCGCCTTCGCTGGCGCGCTTCCACGGCTGGTCGAAGGCCTCGATCAGGTTGTAGTGCCAGCCGCGCTGCTCGGCCATGGCCACCACGCCGCGGATGAAGCGCGCCTCGTTGACGCGGCTGGGCAGGGCGGTCTCGCGCTGGCGGCCTTCGCTGGGCCAGCCGGTCTCGCCAATCAGAATGTCCTTGGGCGCGAAGCGCTTGGCGAACTCGTCGTGCACCTGGGCCACATGGGCCAGAGCCTTGTCGATACCGCTGGGGTTGTCTTCCCAGTAGGGCAGCAGGTGGATGGTCAGGAAGTCCACCTCCGGCGCCACTTCCGGGTACTGCAGCCAGAAGTCCCACACATCGGCGTAGGTGACCGGCTGCTTGACCTGGCTTTTCACCTGGCGAATCAAGGTGGCCAACTGTTTGCCAGTGACCTCCTTGCGCAGCAGGGTCTCGTTGCCGACGATCACCGCCGTCACCACGTCCGGGTTGTCATTGGCGGCCGTGATCAGCGCCTTGATTTCCTTCTGGGTGTCGACCGGGTTGCCGTTCACCCAGGCGCCAATCATCACCTTCAGGCCGTGCTTGCGCGCAAGGGCGGGGATGCCCTCAAGGCCGGTCATGGAGTAGGTGCGAATGCACTCGAAGCGGGTGGCCAACAGGGCAAGGTCGGCGTCCATGCGCTCGGGGCGCAGCTTGAACGGCTGGTCGAACGGCGACTGGTCCTTGTCGAACGGCGTGTACGAGGCGCACTGCAGTTTATGCGTGGCGCTGGCCGCGTCGGGCAGCACCACCGGCTTGCCCAGCCCGTACCAGAAACCGGCGAGGGCAAGCAGGCCGAGCACACAGGCGAACAGGTACGGCAGCAGGGTAGAGCGGGATGTGGCGGGCATTGGCTATTTTCGTCAGGCAACAAAGCCGCGCATGTTACCTGTATTTGCCCGCCGCTTATGCATTCCCCATGCAAAGTTCGGGCAGACGACCGTTGGTCGGTGGCGCTAATGGCACGGTGATGTCGTTTCTCGCTGCCTCAAGGTCGCAGCCAGAGCAGGATGCACATCGCGCGAGGTTGATGATCACTGGGCACTACAAGGCGATTTGCCAGCGCCGTGCACACGAACGATGCTCGACCGTCGTCGAGCGCAGCCTTTTGGGGAAGTCTGGATGAAGATGAAGAAAATCCTGGGAGCGGCCACCGCTCTGGTACTTGCTGCAAGTTCCACCCTGGCCAGCGCCGATACCAAGCCAACGTTGAGCATCGGCTACGTCGATGGCTGGTCCGACAGCGTCGCCACCACCTACGTGGCCTCGGAAGTGATCAAGCAGAAGCTGGGCTATGACGTGAAACTGATGCCCGTGGCAACCGGCATCATGTGGCAGGGCGTGGCCACCGGCAAGCTCGACGCCATGCTGTCGGCGTGGCTGCCGGTTACCCACGGTGAATACTGGGCCAAGAAGAAGGACAAGGTGGTCGACTACGGCCCCAACTTCAAGGACGCCAAGATCGGCCTGATCGTGCCTGAATACGTGACGGCGAAAACCATTGCCGACTTGAAGACCGACAAGACCTTCAAGGACAAGATCGTCGGCATCGACGCAGGTTCCGGCGTGATGCTCAAGACCGACCAGGCCATCAAGGACTACGACCTGACCGGCTACAAGCTGCAGGCCAGCTCTGGCGCCGCCATGACCGCCGAACTGGGCCGTGCCTACGACAAGCATGAATCCATCGCCGTTACCGGCTGGGTGCCGCACTGGATGTTCGCCAAGTGGAAACTGCGCTTCCTCGACGACCCGAAAGGCGTGTATGGCGCGGCTGAAACCGTGAACAGCATCGGCAGCAAGGAACTGGACGCCAAGGCGCCGGAAGTGGTGGCCTTCCTGAAGAAATTCCACTGGAACTCAAAAGACGAAATCGGCGAAGTAATGCTGGCCGTGCAGGAAGGCGCCAAGCCTGAAGCTGCAGCCAAGGACTGGGTCGCCAAGCACCCTGACCGCGTGGCGGAGTGGACTGCTAAATAACGCGCAACCGCTCTATACCGCAACTTCCAGAACCGCCGGGGTTAATAGCCCCGGCGGTTTTTTCGTTTCAGTGCAATGGCAGGCGGGTTTTATTATTGTCATAAGTAAGCTAAGCAACTATGTCGACTGGCGAAACGGTAATGTCGATCTAATACTAAGGTCGTCTGGAGTGCCTTCCACAGCAGCCTAAAGTGGAACCGTTCCACCCCATCTGTGCTGCGAGGATAAAAACAATGAACGACAGCATTTACCTATCGATACAAAACAGCCCGCGCTTCAAGGAGCTGGTGCAAAAAAGGGAACGTTTCGCCTGGATACTCTCGGCGATCATGCTTGGGCTTTATGCGGCGTTCATTCTATTGATCGCCTACGGCCCCCACATACTGGGCGCCAAACTCTCCCCCGAATCGTCCATCACCTGGGGTATTCCCATTGGTGTCGGGCTTATTCTCAGCGCCTTCGTATTGACCGGCATTTATGTGCGCCGCGCCAACGGCGAGTTCGATGACCTGAACAAGGAAATTCTGAGGGAGGCACAACAATGATCAAGCGATTATTGGCCAGCCTCGGCCTCCTTGCGTTTGCCCCGGCACTGTTTGCCGCCGACGCCATTACCGGTGCGGTGCAGAAACAGCCCCTCAATGTCTCGGCCATCGTGATGTTCGTGGTGTTCGTGGGCGCTACCTTATGCATTACCTACTGGGCGTCCAAACGTAACAAGTCCGCGGCCGATTACTACGCGGCGGGCGGGCGCATCACCGGCTTCCAGAATGGCCTGGCCATTGCTGGCGACTACATGTCGGCGGCCTCCTTCCTGGGTATTTCCGCGCTGGTGTTTACTTCCGGCTACGACGGCCTGATCTACTCCATCGGCTTCCTGGTCGGCTGGCCGATCATTCTGTTCCTGATTGCCGAGCGCTTGCGCAACCTGGGCAAATACACCTTCGCCGACGTGGCGTCCTACCGCCTGAAGCAGACCGAAATCCGTACGCTGTCGGCTTGCGGTTCGCTGGTGGTGGTGGCGTTCTACCTGATCGCGCAGATGGTGGGTGCCGGCAAGCTGATCCAGCTGCTGTTCGGCCTGGACTACCACGTGGCCGTGGTGCTGGTGGGCATCCTGATGTGCCTGTACGTGCTGTTCGGCGGCATGCTGGCCACCACCTGGGTGCAGATCATCAAGGCCGTGCTGCTGCTGTCGGGGGCCAGCTTCATGGCGCTGATGGTGATGAAACACGTCAACTTCGACTTCAACACCCTGTTCTCCGAAGCCATCAAGGTTCACCCAAAAGGCGAGGCCATCATGAGCCCCGGTGGCCTGGTGAAAGACCCGATCTCGGCGTTCTCGCTGGGCCTGGCGCTGATGTTCGGCACCGCTGGCCTGCCGCACATTCTGATGCGCTTCTTCACCGTGTCCGACGCCAAGGAAGCGCGTAAAAGCGTGCTGTACGCCACCGGCTTCATTGGCTACTTCTACATCCTCACCTTCATCATCGGCTTTGGCGCCATTTTGCTGGTCAGCACCAACCCGGCGTTCAAGGACGCGGCTGGCGCCCTGCTGGGCGGCAACAACATGGCGGCGGTGCACCTGGCCGATGCCGTGGGCGGCAGTATCTTCCTGGGCTTCATCTCGGCCGTGGCCTTCGCCACCATCCTGGCAGTGGTTGCCGGGTTGACACTGGCCGGTGCCTCGGCGGTATCCCATGACCTGTACGCCAGCGTGATCAAGAAGGGCAAGGCCAACGAGAAAGAAGAAATTCGCGTCTCGAAAATCACCACCATCGCCCTGGGGATCTTGGCCATTGGCCTGGGCATTCTGTTCGAGAAACAGAACATCGCGTTCATGGTGGGCCTGGCCTTCTCCATCGCCGCCAGCTGCAACTTCCCGGTGCTGTTCCTTTCCATGTACTGGAAACGCCTGACCACCCGCGGCGCCATGATCGGCGGCTGGCTGGGGTTGATCAGCGCCGTGGCCCTGATGGTGCTGGGCCCGACCATTTGGGTGCAGATCCTGGGGCATGAGAAGGCGATCTATCCGTATGAATACCCGGCGTTGTTCTCCATGCTCATTGCTTTCGTGGGTATCTGGTTCTTCTCCATCACCGATAAATCCAAGGCGGCGGAAAATGAACGGGCATTGTTCATGTCGCAGTTCGTGCGTTCGCAAACCGGCCTGGGCGCCAGTGGTGCCGTGGCGCACTAAGTTATAAAAGGCGTAATGAAAAGGCAGCCCGCGGGCTGCCTTTTTTTATGGCTGGCTGCCGGTTATATCCTGCCCAGCAATACCAATATCAGCAGCACTACCAGCACCACGCCGATAATGCCCGATGGCCCGTAACCCCAGCTGCGGGAGTGCGGGAATACTGGAAGACCACCGATCAACAGCAGGATGAGGATGATGATAAGTATGGTGCCCATGGCGTTATCCTTTATTCGACTTTTGGGGTGCAGGCTTTTAGCGTCAGGAGAAAACGTGACGGCTTATTAAGTCCGACTCTAGGCTTCGTAAAAAAGTCCGAAAATATTTTGCCCGCCGTTTGCTGAACTTTCCCCACCCCCACAAACAACACCCCCCGTAGCAGCTGCCGAAGGCTGCGTCCCCAGCCCCCCCAGTGCCCCGGACGCAGCCTTCGGCAGCTGCTACGGGCCGGTGCGTCCTACAAGCGCGGAAATACCTGTAGCAATGTCTTCGCGGCGATTGCAGTGGTGGTCTCTGTAGCCGCTGCCGCAGGCTGCGCAGGCCTTCACCCTCGCTGGAGATATTCAGTGCACTCAGGGGCCAGCGCAGCCTGGCGGCAGCGGCTACGCGAAACCCTGCACCTGTAGCAGCGGCCCCAGGCCGCGTCCCGGAGCAACGCAGGACCGCCGCCGGACGCAGCCTTCGGCAGCTGCTACGCGAACGCGGATACCCCATAGACCGCGTCGCCTGCGTCGCGGCCCAAGCCGCCATTTCAAGACAGTTGCTGCTACGGGTTCAGCGCCGCGTTGCGGGCGTGGCGGTAGTCGCTGACGGCCTCATACACGGCCTTGCGCAGGCGGTTGATGCCGCCGATGGGGCGGTGCGCCTCGATGCCGTGCCAGGGGTTGAACGAGAGGTTGTCGCACATCAGGTTCTGCGCCGGGGTGTCGAAGTCCTGGGGCGGTACGCGGATCATGGCCACGGTCTGGAACGGTGCGTCGCTCTCCTTCCACCGCACGCTGGTGTCTTCGATGGGCATGTACTTGCGTGCGTCCTGGCGTTGCACCTGCAGCATGAAGCACGCCGGCTGCTGGTCGGTGGTGAGCTGCTGGTGCAGGGCGCTGCGCAGGAAGTTGGGCAGGTCCTGGTTCTGCTTCGCCACGGTGTAGGGCGGGCAGCTGCCGGGGTCGGGTACCACGCGGAACTTGGCGTTGGCGCTGCCGAACTTGTACGGCGACACCGAATAGTAGGTGGCCAGGGTAGGGCTCGCGGGCGCATCGGCCAGCGTGGCCTTGGCGATCAGCAGGTGGCGCAGCTGCCAGCTGCGCGGGTCCCAGCTGGGGAAGAAGGCCAGCACCTGTTTGCCATCGGCCTGGGCGCCGATGTTCTGCCGGTATTCGGCCACGTCGCTGACGAAGAAGTTGGCGTGGTTGAACATCACGAAGTCCTGCTCGTGCTTGCCCGCCTGGTCGGCCATCAGCTGCGTGCCGGGTACGTCGAGCAGCTTGATGGCCATGCCGCGGGCGTCCTGCAGCTGGTCGAACTGCGGGTAGGCGTTGCCGTTGGACAGGCGCATCCAGGCCTGCCACACCTTGCCAGGCTGGGCGAATACGCCCTGGCGCAGGTCGGCGGGCAAATTCTGCGGCACGCTGACTTCGGCGGTCACGCAACCGTGGGCCTTGGCGTGGGCGTCACGCAGGTAGCGAGTGGGCTCGCGGTGCTGGTCGACGATGCGAATGGCGGTCTGGATGATGTCCTGGGTCATGGCCGCCTCGCCGGGCGGCACCTGTTCCTCGGCGGGCACGGGGCCGGAGAACTTCCAGGCGTAGTAGCCGTAGCCGATGGCAAAACCAAGGGTGCCAAGCACCAGCAGCCACAGCAGCAGCTTGAACAGGCCGCGGCCCAGGCGTAGCCACAGGCGGCCGAAGAAGCCCGGCAGGCGGGATGAGTCGCTGAACATCATGGCAATTTTTCCTCGAGCGGGCCGCCCAGTACTTTCAGGTATTCAATCAGTGCGCGGCGTTCTTCCGGGGCCAGGTAGCGGCCTATCACCCCGCGCTCGCGCGGGCCGTCGCGGAATTCGTGGCCGCTGTTGTGGTTGCCGGTAATGGCGGTGTCGTACAGGAAGGCGCCGTCGAAGCGCTCGGTGCGGTAGCCCAGGTTGACCGGGTCGTATTCCAGGCTGCCACGGTAGAAGGTGCGCTGGCGTTCATCCTGCGGCGACAGCAGCTGGTACACGCTGGGCACCGAGCCGTTGTGCAGGAACGGTGGGGTGGCCCACACGCCAGCCAGGGGGCGCGCCTTGTAGGCGAGCTTCTCCAGCACGCTGATTTTCAGGCCGAAGCCGTCGTAGCGCGGCTGGTCGGCCGGGGCGATGCCGGCTGCGCGGTAGGCGTGGCGCTCGACGAAGGCGGTGACGTAGGCCAGGCCCTGGGCCACCGACACTTTGGTGAGGTCGCGCTTGCCGGGGTCGGGGATGATCTTCACCTGTAGGTCGTCCAGCTCCTGGTCGGTCCATTTCAGGCTGCTGACGTCGAAACGATTGGTGGCGATGTTGGTGGCGGCGTTGGGGTCGGTACCGATTTTGTCGAGAGGCACCAGCACCATGGTGCGCACCGGCCGTGTGCCTTCCATGTGCGTAGGCGGTACGTGGCAGCCATAGCAGTTGGCATTGAACAGCGCGCGCCCGGCAGCGGCCTTCTGCAAATCGACCGCGCCCAGAATGTCCTCCGGCCATGCCGGCGCCTTGAGCTGCTGCAGCGCTGTCTCGATGCTGTACAGGTCCTTGACCCGCACGCTGGAGGCATAGCGCTCGTCGCCGGTCAGCGGCTGGCCGTGCTCGTCGAAGAACTTCAGGGTGGCGCCCACGCCCAGCGACTCACCGACGTTGCGGGCCATGGGCTGCTGCGCCGAGCCGGTCCATTGCACCCAGTCGAAGGTCCAGATATCCCATAGCTGCGGGTAGTCCACCGGCGCGTTGGCCACCCGGTAGTTGGCGGGCGAGATGGCGTCGCCGAAGGTGGCGTTGGCAATGCGCCCGAAGGCGTCGGTGCGGCCGGGGCCTTCCTGGGTGGGGTAGAGGTTGCGGTGCCAGTCGTTCCAGGCGGTGTGGGCGAAGGTGTCCAGCGAGGCCTTGAACTGCTTGCGCAGCTGGTCGCGGTCGCTGTCGTAGCGCTCGCCCAGCACGCGGTGGGCGAAGCGGCTCCACTTCCAGGGGATGTAGTAGGTGGCCGCCAGGCTCGACACCAGCGCCTGGCCGAAGCTGCC
Source organism: Pseudomonas sp. JC1203 (assembly GCF_056175065.1). Classification (NCBI taxonomy): domain Bacteria; kingdom Pseudomonadati; phylum Pseudomonadota; class Gammaproteobacteria; order Pseudomonadales; family Pseudomonadaceae; genus Pseudomonas; species Pseudomonas sp. JC1203. The sequence goes on along the minus strand of NZ_JBWCAM010000004.1, from coordinate 28,178 downwards.
GCCCTTGAGCGTGGGCACGCTGGACGGCAGCACATGCTGGGCGGTGCCGCCGTCGATGCGCACGGCCTGGCCGTTCAAGCGCAGTTCGCCGGTGTGGCAGGCGGCGCAGGTGATGTCCAGGTACTCGGCGTTGTCACCGTCATTGCGGTGGCGGGCGAAACCCACCGGCAGGTTGCCGGGGTTGGCCGCGCTGGCCTGCTGGTGCGGTTCGGTGAGGAAGCCGAAGCGTGCCAGGTATTCCGGGGCGGCAAAGCGGTCCTGGGATAACGGCAATTCCAGCGCCGTGAACCAGTCGTAATGCAGGCCTTTCACCTGGGTGCCCTGGGGCGTGAAGTAGTACAGCTCGCGGTCGGCGGCGCTCCACTGGTCCAGGTAGCGCAGGGTTTGCGCCGGCTCATAGCGGGGCAGGTTGGGGCGCGCGGTGTAGTACAGCGCCACCGCCAACACGACGAAAAGGCCAAACAACAGCACCAGCAGGGCGCGAGAGACGAAACGCACGGCAGACATCCATATCAGGGAAACGATGCCCTGTTATGCCTGATTATATATACAGTGGCAAGTGGCTATTCCCCTGTTTTGTGTACTACTTTGTATCCTGTGGGCGCTGGCTTGCCAGCGAGCTGTTGAGGCCCCTGAAAGCTCGCTGGCAAGCCAGCTCCCACAAAGGCGGCGTTGTTTTGGTGCGTGTGCTGCACGCAGGTGCACCGAATGCGGCCTGGGACTGGGATAACCCTCATGAAATCGCGGCCTTGGCGTTCTGGCGCGGCCCTTGCACTGCCTCCACCATTCGCAGTCAACGTCGATTGCACCCACCACGACAAAGGCGCCGTGTTGCCCCCGCTCAATAGAGCGCGGTGGCAGCCGGCGCCTTTTTGTTTTTCCAGGTCGAGGCAGGCCCATGAGCAGTACCACGGTTCGCAGCGTGTGCCCCTATTGCGGTGTTGGTTGCGGCATCATCATGAGTGTCAGCGACAACCGCGTTACCAAGGTGGCCGGCGACAAGGCCCACCCCACCAATTTCGGCCGGCTGTGCACCAAGGGCAGCAGTTGCCACCAGCCGCTGGCCGACAGCGGCCGCATGGAGCACGCCTACGTGCGTAGCGAGCGGGCCCGCGACCCGGCGCGCACGCCCATGGCCCAGGCCATCAGCGCCACCGCCCGGCGCCTGCGCGCGCTGATCGACGCCCACGGGCCCGACGCCGTGGCCTTCTACGTCAGCGGGCAGATGTCGCTGGAGGCGCAGTACCTCGCGAACAAACTGGCCAAGGGGTTCATCCGCACCCGCCACATCGAATCCAATTCGCGGCTGTGCATGGCCAGCGCCAGCAGCGGCTACAAACAGTCGCTGGGCGCCGACGGGCCGCCGGGCTCCTACCAGGATTTCGACCAGGCTGACCTGTTCTTCGTCAGCGGCGCGAACATGGCCGACTGTCACCCCATTCTGTTCCTGCGCCTGCTGGACCGGGTCAAGGCCGGCGCCCGGCTGATCGTCGTGGACCCGCGGCGCAGCGCCACGGCGGACAAGGCCGACCTGTTCCTGCAGATCCGCCCGGGCACCGACCTGGCGCTGCTCAACGGCCTGCTGCACCTGCTGCTGCACAACGGCAAGGTCGACCAGGCCTTCATTGCGCGCCACACCCAGGGCTGGGAGGCGCTGCCCGAATTCCTCGCCGACTACACCCCGGCCGCCGTGGCGCAGCTCACGGGCCTTGCCGAAGCCGATATCCGCAAGGCCGCCGACTGGATCGGCGCGGCGCCCAACTGGATGAGCTGCTGGACCATGGGCCTCAACCAGAGCACCCACGGCACCTGGAACACCAACGCCCTGTGCAACCTGCACCTGGCCACCGGCGCCATCTGCCGCCCCGGCAGTGGGCCGTTCTCGCTGACCGGCCAGCCCAACGCCATGGGCGGCCGCGAGATGGGCTACATGGGCCCGGGCCTGCCGGGCCAGCGCTCGCTGTTGGTGGCGCGCGACCGGGCGTTCGTCGAAGGCCTGTGGCAGTTGCCGGCCGGCACCCTGCGCAGCGAATCGGGGCAGGGCACCATCGACCTGTTCGAACAAATGCGCGCGGGTGCCATCAAGGCCTGCTGGATCATCTGCACCAACCCGGTAGCCAGCGTGCCTAACCGCCAACGGGTGATCGACGCGCTGCAGGCTGCCGAGCTGGTGATTACCCAGGACGCCTATCTGGACACCGAGACCAACCGCTATGCCGACATTCTCCTGCCGGGTGCGCTGTGGGCCGAGGCGGAAGGGGTGATGGTCAATTCCGAGCGCAACCTCACGCTGATGCAGAAGGCCGTGGATGCTCCCGGTGACACGTTGCCCGACTGGCAGATCATTGCCTTGGTGGCTTGCGAGATGGGTTATGCCGAGGCCTTCAGCTACGACTCGGCCGAGGCTGTGTTCGAGGAAATAAAAGGCGCCTTCAACCCCGCCACCGGCTACGACCTGCGCGGCGTCGACTACCCGCTGCTGCGCCAGGGCCCGCGCCAATGGCCGTGCGAACCCGGCCGCGACGATGACCGCAACCCGGTGCGCTACCTGACTCCCGACGGCCCGCGCTTCCCCAGCGACGACGGCCGCGCGCGTTTCTTCGCCCGGCCGCACATGGCCCCCGCCGAGCTGCCCGACGACGACTTCCCGCTGGTGCTCAACACCGGCCGTGTGCAGCACCAGTGGCACACCCTGACCAAGACTGGCAAGGTCGCCAGCCTCAACAAGCTCAACCCCGGGCCTTTTGTGGAAGTGCACCCCGAGGACGCCGCGCGCCTGGGCATCGCCGAGCGCGACCAGGTGCGCCTGCAAACCCGCCGCGGCCATGCGGTGCTGCCGGCGCGGCTCAGCGACCGGGTGCTGCCCGGCAACCTGTTCGCGCCGTTCCACTGGAACGACCTGTACGGCGATGACCTGGCCATCAACGCGGTGACCAGCGACGCCATCGACCCGGTGTCGTGGCAGCCGGAATTCAAGTTCAGCGCCGTGGCCTTGAGCCGGGTGAGCGGCGCCCTGATTCCTTTGGTGGAAGCTGCCGCCACCGAGCTCGCCGCGCAGGTGCCCGACCAGTGGGTGCTGTGGGCATCCCAGACCGGGAATGCCGAGGCCTTGGCCGCGCTTTGCGGTGAGCAACTGCGTGGTGCGGGCCTGAAGGTGAAGGTCACCTGCATGGACGAGGTTGGCGTGGCCCAATTGCGCCAGGCGCAGAGCGTGCTGTTGATTGCCAGCACGTTTGGCGACGGTGATGCGCCGGACAACGGTAGCGGCTTGTGGGCGGCCCTGCAGGGCGAAGTCGCCGAACAGCTCGCCGGGCTGCGCTATGCGGTGCTGGCCCTGGGCGACAGCAGCTACGACCAGTTCTGCGGGTTCGGTCGCAAGCTTGATGCGCGCCTGCAACACCTGGGCGCCACGCCGCTGGTGCCACGCATGGACTGCGAGCCCGATTACCAGCCAGTGGCTGACCATTGGCTGGCGGCCGTCAGCCACGCCCTGACGGGTGCGGGGCCGGTCCAGCCTGCGGTGGCCAGGGACTACAGCGGCTACACCCGCCAGCGCCCCTGCCAGGTGCGCATCAAGCACAACCGCCTGCTCAACGCCCCGGGTGCGGAAAAGGAAACCCGCCAGATCGTGTTTGACCTCAGCGACACCGGCCTGCAGTACCAGGCCGGCGACGCCCTGGGTGTGTGGCCAACCAACTGCCTGACGCTGGTGGAAGAGCTGCTCGCCGCCCTGGGCCTGGACAGCAGCCAGCACGTACAGGTGCCGGCCCAGGGCGAGATGGCCCTGGCCCAGGCGCTGCACAAGCATTACGAGATCACCCGCATTACCCCGGCCTGGCTCACGCTGGTCGCCGAGCGCAGCGGTAGCGCGCGGCTGGCCGGCCTGCTGGCGGCGGACCACAAGCAGGCGTTGAATCAGTGGCTATGGGGCCGGCAGTTGCTCGACCTGCTGGACGAATTCCCTACCGAAGTCAGTGTCGATGAATTGCTGGGCCTGCTCAAACCGCTGCAACCACGGCTGTACTCCATCAGTTCCAGCTACAAGGCCACGCCCAACGAGGTGCACCTCACCGTGTCCACCGTGCGCTACCGCCACAACGACCGCGCGCGCAGCGGCGTGTGCTCGGCGTTCCTCGCCGACCGTGCCAGCAGCGGCCTGGTGTCGATTTTCGTGCAGCCTTCCAAGCACTTCAAAGTGCCGGCCGACCCCGCCGCGCCGATGATCATGGTCGGCCCCGGCACCGGCGTTGCGCCGTTCCGCGCCTTTCTGCAGGAGCGCCAGGCCAGCGGTGCCAGTGGCCCCAATTGGCTGCTGTTCGGCGAGCAGCGCCAGGCCACGGATTTCTACTACCGCGACGAACTGGAGAGCTGGTTGCAACAAGGTCACCTGCAGCGCCTGGACACCGCTTTCTCCCGCGACCAGGCGCAGAAGATCTACGTGCAGCAGCGCATGCTGGAGCAGGGCGCGCAGCTGTGGGCGTGGCTGCAGCAGGGCGCGCACTTCTATGTGTGCGGCGACGCCAGCCGCATGGCCAAGGACGTCGACGCGGCGTTGAAGGCGGTGGTTGCCGAGCACGGTGGCGTGGACGCCGAGGCGTACGTGGCACAGATGAGCAAGGACAAGCGCTACCTGCGCGATGTGTACTGAAACGATGCGCGTCGCAGGGTATTGCACTGGTGCGGTGCGATGGAATGAATGCCCTGTGGGAGCGGGCTCTGCCCGCGAAGGGGCCGCTGCGGTAAGGCGGCCCAAGCGCGGTGTGGCCTTCGCGGGCAGAGCCCGCTCCCACGAAGCAGGGCAATTACACCTTGGCATGCAATCTGCTTTTACCTTCACAGCCCACCCGCGTTCAACGGCGATCGCACCCAGGGGCACCCCACACAGATACCAGGCAAAGGCGCCTGGAGCTTAACGGCTCCAGGCGTCTTTTTTTTGTTCGAGGAAAACCTGCATGAACGCATTCATGACGCTCAAGCCGCGCCCGCAACTGATCATCGTCGGCAACGGCATGGTCGGCCACCACTGTGTCGAGCAACTGATTGAGCGCGGGGCCCTGGCACAGTTCCAGGTGCGGGTGTTCGGCGAAGAGCGCCAGCGCGCCTACGACCGCGTGCATTTGTCCGAGTACTTCGGCGGCAAGGACGCCGAGGCGCTGGCCTTGGGCGACGCCACCCTGTACGCCGACCACGGCGTGCACCTGCACCTGGACGAAGCGGTGCTGGAAATCGACCGTGAAAACCGCCAGGTGGTCACTGCCCAAGGCCGTTATGCCTACGACCAACTGGTGTTGGCCACCGGTTCCTACCCGTTCGTGCCGCCCATTTCCGGCTCCGAAGGCGACGCACGCCTGGTGTACCGCACCCTCGATGACCTCGACGCCATCCGCCAGGCCGCCAGCCAGGCGCGGCGCGGCGTGGTGGTGGGCGGCGGGCTGCTGGGCCTGGAAGCGGCGAACGCGCTGAAATCGCTGGGCCTGGAAGCCCACGTGGTGGAGTTCGCCCCGCGGCTGATGCCGGTGCAACTGGACAGCGACGGCGGCGCGGCCCTGCGCGCGCAGATCGAGGCGCTGGGCGTGGGCGTGCACGTGTCGCGCGCCACCCAGGGTATCGTCGCCGGCGAGGCCTATCGCTACCGCATGAACTTCGACGGCGGCGAGTTCCTGGAAACCGACCTGGTGGTGTTCTCTGCCGGCATCCGCCCGCAGGACGCCCTGGGCCGCAGCGCCGGCCTTGAAATTGCCGCACGTGGCGGCGTGGTCGTGGATGAGCATTGCCGCACCAGCGACCCGGCCATCTTCGCCATTGGCGAATGCGCGTCCTGGAACGGCAGTGTGTTCGGCCTGGTGGCGCCCGGCTACAGCATGGCGCGCAACGTCGCGGCGCTGCTGGCGGGGCAGGGCGAGGCCACCTTCAGCGGTGCCGACATGTCCACCAAGCTCAAGCTGCTGGGCGTGGACGTGGGCTCCATCGGCGACGCCCACGCCGCCACGCCGGGTGCGAAAAGCTACCGCTTCATCGACGAGGCCAACGCCAGCTACCGGCGCCTGGTGGTGTCGCCGTGCGGCAGCAAGGTCATCGGTGCCGTGCTGGTGGGTGACAACAGCTATTACGACACGCTGCTGCAGTACGTGCAGAACGGCATCGCGCTGCCCAAGGATCCTTCCAGCCTGATTTTACCCCTGAGCGACGGCGCGCCTGCCCTGGGCGCCGATGCCTTGCCCGACAGCGCCACCCTGTGTTCCTGCCACAACGTGACCAAGGGCGCGGTGTGCGCGGCCATCGACAGCGGCTGCGGCGACCTGCCCAGCCTGAAGGCGCAGACCAAGGCCTGCACCGGCTGCGGCGGCTGTGCGGCGTTGCTCAAGCAGGTGTTCGAGCACGAGCTGATCGCCCGCGGCGTGGCCGTGGACAAGAGCCTGTGCGAGCACTTCGCCTACACCCGCCAGGAGCTTTACGCGCTGGCGCGGGTGGGTGACATCCACACCTTCGAGGACCTGCTGGCGCGCCATGGCCGCGGCCACGTGGGCTGCGATATCTGCAAGCCCACCGTGGGCAACATCCTCGCTTCGTGCTGGAACCAGCCCATCATGGACCCGTCACTGGCGCCGCTGCAGGACACCAACGACACCTTCATGGCCAACATGCAGAAGAACGGCACCTACTCGGTGGTGCCACGCATTCCCGGTGGCGAGATCACCCCGGACAAGCTGATTGCGATTGGCGCCGTGGCGAAGAAATACGACCTGTACACCAAGATCACCGGCGGCCAGCGCATCGATCTGTTCGGCGCCCAGCTGCACCAGTTGCCGGATATCTGGGGCGAGCTGATCGACGCCGGCTTCGAGACCGGCCACGCCTACGGCAAGAGCACGCGCACGGTGAAAAGCTGCGTGGGCAGCACCTGGTGCCGCTACGGCGTGCAGGACAGCGTGAAAATGGCGCTGTTCATCGAGGACCGCTACAAGGGCCTGCGCTCGCCGCACAAGCTCAAGTTCGCGGTGTCGGGCTGCACCCGCGAATGCGCCGAGGCGCAGAGCAAGGACGTCGGCGTGATCGCCACCGAGAAGGGCTGGAACCTGTACGTCAGCGGCAACGGCGGCATGCGCCCGCGCCATGCCGAACTGTTCGCCACCGACCTGGACGACGCCACGCTGATCCGCTACATCGACCGCTTCCTGATGTTCTACATCCGCACCGCCGACAAGCTGCAACGCACCTCGGTGTGGCGCGAGAGCCTGGAGGGCGGCCTGGACTACCTCAAGCAGGTGATCATCGAGGACAGCCTGGGCCTGGGCGCGGAGTTGGAAGCGCAGATGCAGCACGTGGTTGACCGCTACGAGTGCGAGTGGGCCAACGCCCTCAAAGACCCGGAAAAACTCAAGCGCTTCCGCACCTTCGTCAACGACCGCCGCGACGACCCCGGCGTGCACTTCGTCAAGGAACGTGGCCAGCGCCGGCCCGCCACCGCACATGAACTGAAACTAATCCCGCTGGCCGAGGAGGCCCTGTGATGAACGATGCCAATCAAACTGTGCAAGCCCAGGCCTGGCAACCGGTGTGCCAGCGCCGCGACCTGGTGGCCAACAGCGGCGTGGTGGTGTGGCTGGACGGCGCCCAGGTGGCGCTGTTCTACCTGCCCGACGCCGCGGACGGCCAGGTGCTGCACGCCATCGACAACCACGACCCGCGCTCGGGCGCCAACGTGATTGGCCGTGGCATCGTCGGCCAGCTCAAGGGCCAGTTGGTGGTGGCGGCACCGCTGTACAAGCAGCATTACGCCCTGGCGGACGGGCATTGCCTGGAAGAACCCGGCGAGCGCCTGCGCACCTGGCCCGTGCGGCTGGTGGGTGATGAAGTCCAGATAGCCGCGTGATATGTGTGGGAGCTGGCTTGCCAGCGAGCTTTTTGTTGCCCCCAAAAGCTCGCTGGCAAGCCAGCTCCCACAAGAGCGGTGTAACATCGTCGCCATGAACCTCGACACCCGCATCAAATTCCGCCACCTGCTGTGCTTTCTCGAAATCGCCCGCCAGGGCAGTTTCGCCAAGGCCGCCGACGCCGTTGCCATCAGCCAGCCGGCCATCTCCAAGACCCTCAAGGAGCTTGAAGACTTATTGCAGACCCGCCTGTTCGAACGCGACAAGAGCGGCGTCGAACTGACCCCCGCCGGCGTGCGTTTCATGCGCTACGCCGCGCCCTGCGTGCAGGCCCTGCGCGACGGCGTCAGCACCCTGCGCACCGAGCAGCATGAAGCGCCGCAGGTGAAGGTGGGCGTGCTGTCCACCGTGGAAAGCCGGCTGATGCCCGAAGTGCTGTGCCGCCTCAACGAGCGCCACGCCGCCCTGGTGGTCAGCGTGGCCACCGGCCCCGGCGCGCACCTGCTGTCGCAACTGCACGTGGGCGAGCTGGACCTGGTGATCGGGCGCATGACCGACAGCCCACAAATCCAGGGCCTGGTGTTCGAGCACCTGTACAGCGAAGCCATGACCCTGGTGGTGCGCCCCGGCCACCCGCTGCTGGGCGAGGTGCCCACCGACCGTGGCAAGGTCAACCGCTACCCGCTGGTGCTGCCGCTGGCGGGCACCACCATCCGCAAGCACGCCGACAGCCTGTTCGTGCAGTGCGCCATCGAGCTGCCGGCGCAGCGCCTGGAAACCCTGTCGCCCACCCTCAGCCGCCGCTACGTGCTGAGCAGCGACGCCATCTGGGTGGCCCCGCGCGACGCCGTGCTGCTGGATATTCGCCAGCGCGAGCTGTTCGAGCTGGACCTGGGCGTGCGCGAGCCGGGTGGTTCGGTGGGCATCTGCAGCAATGCCTCGTTGGCGTTGCCCTTGCCGGCCCAGTGGCTGTGCGATGTGGTGCGCGAGGTCGCGGCCAGTTACCGCGAAGCGTGAGTGTAAGGTTTTGGTAAGGTTTGCCATCATTCAGATGAAACCCTTTTAACACCTGAACTTATCTGTATTTTCCGGCTCTCATGCCGGTAGCCATTGGTCGTGGCCGCCTGATAAGCTCGCGGCTTTACTCGATTGCCCATTTGGCGCATGAACAAGGAAATAGCATGAAACAGCATCGGTTGGCGGCGGCGGTTGCCTTGGTCACTCTGGTACTCGCAGGTTGCGACAATCATTCCAGCGTGGAACTGAAAACCCCGGCGCAGAAAGCTTCCTACGGCATCGGCCTGAACATGGGCAAGAGCCTGGCTCAGGAAGGCATGGACGATCTGGACTCCAAAGCCGTCGCCCAAGGCATCGAAGATGCTGTCGGCAAGAAACCTCAGAAGCTCAAGGACGACGAACTGGTCGAAGCCTTTGCCGCGCTGCAGAAGCGTGCCGAAGAGCGCATGACCAAGATGAACGCCGAAGCTGAAGCTGGCGGCAAGAAATTCCTGGAAGAGAACGGCAAGAAGGAAGGCGTGGTCACTACCGCTTCCGGCCTGCAGTACCAGATCATCAAGAAAGCCGATGGCCCACAGCCAAAGCCGACTGATGTCGTGACTGTCCACTACGAAGGCAAGCTGACCGACGGCACCGTCTTCGACAGCTCCATCGAGCGCGGTAGCCCGATTGACCTGCCGGTTAGCGGCGTGATCCCGGGTTGGGTCGAAGGCCTGCAGCTGATGCACGTTGGCGAGAAGATCAAGCTGTTCATCCCGGCTGACCTGGCCTACGGTGCCCAGAGCCCAAGCCCGAAAATCCCGGCCAACTCGGTGCTGGTATTCGACCTGGAGCTGCTGGCCATCAAGGACCCGGCCAAGGCCGACCAGGCGCCTGCCGCTGCTGACGCCGACAAGGCTGACGCTGCTGATGGCGACAAGGCCGACAAGGCTGCTTCGAAGTAATTCGCAGCCCTGCATGGAAAACGCCCCGCTTATGCGGGGCGTTTTTTTTTGCCCAGCGGCGGCGATGAAACTGCGCACCCCGCGTACAGTCTCAATTGGACGTCGTGCGCAAACGATTTACCTGAACGTCTCAAAGTGTGTAAAAAACGCCCGATCTAAGCGCAAGCCTTGAAAAACCTGGCTTTGCGCCATTAAAACGGCCGCTGTTCACAAGGTTATCCACAATAACTGTGGATAACCCTGCCACCCTTTTCCCCCGGAGGGGCAATGAAAGCACCCTGGAATTTTGCCCGTTTCCTGCCCTTGGCCGAGCGCCTGCTCAACCGCGGCAAGCTGCCGGCCCTGATCTTTGCCGTGGTGCGCAAAAGCCAGGGCACCGCAGGGCGTTTCAGCGAACTGAAAGCCAACGCCCGCCTGCTGCAGGAGCTGTGCCTGGCCTACTGGCGGGGCGAGTACCGCCACATCAACCCGCGCTCGCTGGTGATGATCGTCGCCGGCCTGCTGTACTTCGTCAGCCCCATTGACGCCATACCCGACTGGATACCCGGCATCGGCCTGCTGGATGACATTGCGGTGCTGGCCTGGGTGGTCAACAGCCTGGAAAAGGAACTGGCCGCCTTCAAGGCCTGGCGCGACAGCTTGCGGCCAGAGAAGCTGCGGGTGGTGGAACGCTTGCCGGCCAGCCCCAAGGCCTTGCAACTTGAACACAACAGCGGCGAAAAACCGACTATGTAAGCAAGTTGAAATAGAAAATCCCGTTACGCCCCGGCTGCTGTTACTATATTTGGCATAAGGATTATGCCTACAGATTACATATGGTGATCCTACAGGGGGTTGTAATGGGTGTTCAGGTCATCAGTCGCGATGGCAAGCCGGAGTATGCCGTGCTGCCGTGGGAGCAATACCAGGCATTGCTGGCCGCCGCCGGGCAGCCCGTTGCCCAGGCGCCAAGTGCCGAGGCGCCGGCGCAGCAAGCCGCCGAGCAGGCCCTGCCAGCGCTGTCGCGCCTCGGCGAGTTGCGCGAAGCCAAGGGCCTGGCCCTGGACAAGCTGGCCCGCACCGTGGGCATCAGCCCGTCGTACCTGGCCATGATCGAGTCTGGCCAGCGTGAACCCGACGCGGCCATCCGACGAAGCCTGGCGTGGGAGCTGGGGGTTCCCGGCTGGGGAGCCCCGTCGTGAGCGTGCGTATCAGCCGGCAGCAGTGGGATGGCCTGCTGAGCGAGCTGGACCACGCCCGTCGCCAGCGCCACCTGTTGACCTACCGCGCCCTGCTTGAGCGCCTGCAGTTGCCCACGCCCGCCATGCAGACGCTGACCGCGGCCCTGGAATACCTGGCCGTGCTCGATGCGCGCGCCGAACAGCCGCTGCGCAGCTCGCTGGTGATCAGCCAGGGTGCCAGCCGCCTGCCGCGCACCGGCTTCTTCGAGTGCGTGGAACGCCTGGGCCGTTTTTCCGGCCCGTCCGATGGCGTCGCCGCCGCCTCCTGGCACGCCTCCGAAGTGGTACGGGTGTTCGAGTTCAGCTACCCGGAAGAATGCACATCGTGAACAAAACGCTGTGGCTGCTCCGCGCGCGGATCAGTTACTGGGTGGCTCGCCAACTGTTTCACTGGCCCTGGTTCGTGCGCCAGCCGCAAGGCTGGGCGTGGCTGGAAGGGCAATTTTCGCGCATGGCCAACCTGGGCGACGTCAACGCCATGGGGTTCTATGGCCATATCCTGATGTTTCGCGGCAAGGGCCTGGCGGCACGCGACGAGGGCCAGCGCCTGCTGCGCCTGGCGGCCGAGCGCGGCGATGCCAGGGCAGCCTATCAGATGGGTGTGATCAGCCTGGCGGGCACCTTGCGCAGCGCCCCGGATGGGGTGGCCGCGGTGCATTGGTGGGAGCTGGCGCTGGCCGGCGGCCACCCGCTGGCGGCGTTCAAGCTTGCGCAACTGTACCGTCAGGGTGGCCCGGGGCTGGCGCCAGACCCTGCGCGGGCGGCGCGCTACGAACAACCTCGGGGCTGAGGGTATCCAGCACCTGGATGCTGTAGCCGGGCACTACCTTGGCCTGGTGCTTGGCCTGCGACGCCAGTTCGGCCAGCAGGCTGGCGTCCAGGTGGGCGCAGGCTTGCGGGTGCAGGTGTACCACGCCGATGGACAGCGACAGTAATGCGAACTCCTGGCGCTGGCCTTGGCGGTTGTGGGCCACGAAACAACCTTCCTCCAGATGCTCGGCCCGGTAGAAGCGCCGGCATTGCGCCTGGAAATCCTCCAGTAGTTGGTTCAAACGTTTGCGCCAGTCGGGCGAGCCCAGCACCAGCATGAAATCATCGCCGCCAATGTGCCCGACAAAATCGCGCGCCGGGTCTACCCGCTCGTTCAGGCACTGCGCCAGGCACAGCAGCACTTCGTCGCCACGGCCATAACCGTAGATGTCGTTGAAGGGCTTGAAGCTGTCGATGTCCACGTAACAGATGGCCGCCTCGCGGCCTTGTTGCAGCACCCGGGTGAGGCATTGCTGAATGGGCACGTTGCCCGGCAGCAGAGTCAGCGGGTTGGCGTAGCGGGCCTGCTGGATCTTCATCTCGGTGATCAGCTTGAGCACGTCGATCACCCGCCCCAGGCCCAGGTAGCGGCCTTCCAGGGTGATGATGAAATCTTCTTCCATGCGCTGCCGGGCGCGGCTGGTGAGCAGGCGGCTGACCTGTTGCAGCGACTGGCTGAGCTCCACGGCCAGGAAGTCCTCGCTCATCAACCGGCTGATCGGCTTGCGCGCGAACAGGTCGGTGGCGTACGGCTTGAGCAGGGCTTCGGACAGCGAGTGCCGGTGGACGATGCCGCAGGGCTGCTGCTGGGCGTCCAGCACCGCCAGCGAGTTGAGGTTGGCCTGGCTGCGGAAGGCCTCCAGCACTGCGGCGGTGGGCATGTCCTGCTGCACCGCCAGCTGTTCGATCAGCAGCGCGCTGAGGTCGCTGCCTTCATCGGTCAGGGGCATCAGGTTGCTGTCCAGCTTCGGCAGCAGGGTGCGCGCGTCGTGGGGCGGCTGCTCCTGGGGGCGGGCCAGCAGGTAGCCCTGCACCAGGTCCACGCCCATCTCCGCCAGCACCGCCAGCTCTTCGGGCAGCTCGATGCCTTCGGCGATGACCTGGGCGCGCGAGGCCTTGGCGATTTGCAGGATAGAGCCGACGAACTCACGTTTCAGCGCGTCCTGGTGGATGCCGTCGATGAAGTGCCGGTCGATCTTTACGTAGTCGGGGCGCAGCTCCGACCACAGGCGCAGGCTGGAATAGCCGGCGCCGAGGTCGTCCAGGGCAATTGAAAAGCCCATGGCGCGGTAGTGGTGGAGGGCGTTGTACAGCAGCTGGAAATCGTCGGTGGGGGTCTGCTCGGTCAGCTCGATGACTACGTCGCTTGGGGGGATGCCATGGGCCTGCAGCAGCTTGAGTGTCATGCCCGGCTGGTGGCAGGGCTCCAGCAGCGATTCGGGCGATACGTTGAGGAACAGCTTGCCCACAAGCTTCTGTTCGCTGAAGCGTCGGCAGGCGATCTCGCGGCAGGCGATTTCCAGCTCACTGAGGCGGCCGGCCTGGCGCGCCACCGCGAACAGGTTGATGGGCGAATGCAGCGCGCTGTTCGACGGCCCGCGGCTGAGCGCCTCATACCCCAGTATGCGCCGCTCCGACAGCGAGACGATGGGCTGGAACAGGGTGTGCAGGCTGCCCTGGGCCAGGATAGTGGCCAAGGCGCCCAGCTGTTCGGTGATGGTCATGAATATTGCAACCTTGTGGGAGCTGGCTTGCCAGCGAGCTTTTTGGGGGGCAATTAAAAGCTCGCTGGCGAGCCAGCTCCCACAAAAAAGGCTGGGCACCTCTTACAGTGCCCAGCCCCTTATTTCACGACAGATGGATGACCATTTGATGACAAATGGCCATCAATTCATCAATGCTTCGCCACCGTCGAGTTCAGCTTCAGGTAGTCCAGCAGGATGCGCCCGGTCTCGGCCAGGTAGGCGTCGTCCTCAGGCTTGGTCTTGTCCGGCTCGGCCGCCATGGCGTCCTCGTCTTCCTTCTTCATTTCCTTCAGCGGCGCTTCGCCCTTGGCCTTGCGACGGGCGTTTTCCAGCGCCAGCTGCTTGGCTTCGATGTCGGCGTGCTGGGCACGGCGGTCGGCTTCGTTGAGGCTGACGGTCTTCTCGCTCATCAGCTTCTCGGCCAGCGCCAGGCGGTCGCGAATGTAGATGAACTCGGCGTCCTTGTCGGTGCGTGCGTCGTGGTCAGCTTTCAGCTGGGCAATGAACGGCTTGAACGGGTCGACCGCAGGCTTGATCGAAGGACGGATGGTGTCCCACGGCATGGCCTCTGGCAGGGCGCTCTCGCCAATTTCCTTGGTGTCGATGATCGACGGGAAGGCCACGTCAGGCAATACGCCCTGGTGCTGGGTGCTCTGGCCGGAAACGCGGTAGAACTTGGCCAGGGTCAGCTTCAGTTCGCCATGGTTCAGCGGCTGGATGGTCTGCACGGTGCCCTTGCCGAAGGTCTGGCCGCCGACGATCAACGCGCGGTGGTAGTCCTGCATGGCGCCGGCGAAGATCTCGGAGGCCGAAGCCGACAGGCGGTTCACCAGCAAGGCCATCGGGCCTTTGTAGAAGGCGCCCGGGTTCTCGTCTTCCAGCACGTCGACGCGGCCGTCGGCATTGCGCACCAGCACCGTAGGCCCTTTCTCGATGAACAGGCTGGTCAGTTCGGTGGCTTCCTGCAGCGAGCCGCCGCCGTTGTTGCGCAGGTCGATGACCACGCCGTCGACGTTCTCTTTCTGCAGTTCGGTCAGCAGTTTCTTCACGTCGCGGGTCGTGGACTTGTAGTCCGGGTCGCCGGCGCGGAAGGCCTTGAAGTCGAGGTAGAAGGCCGGGATGTCGATGACGCCCAGCTTGTAGTCCTTGCCGTTCTCGGTGAGGTGCAGGATGGATTTCTTCGCGGCCTGCTCTTCGAGTTTCACCGCTTCACGGGTGATGGAAACGATCTTGCTGGTCTGGTCGTTAGGCGCATTGGTGTGCGGGATGACTTCCAGGCGCACCACGGAGCCCTTGGCGCCGCGAATCAGCTTGACCACTTCGTCGAGGCGCCAGCCCACCACGTCGACCATTTCCTTGTCGCCCTGGGCGACGCCGATGATCTTGTCGGACGGGGCGATCTGCTTGGTCTTGTCGGCTGGACCGGCAGGCACCAGGCGCACCACCTTGACCTGGTCGTTGTCGCTTTGCAGCACGGCACCGATACCTTCGAGCGACAGGCTCATGTTGATATCAAAGTTTTCCGCGCTGTCGGGCGACAGGTAGTTGGTGTGCGGGTCATACGACTGGGCGAAGGTGTTGATGTACGCCTGGAAGATGTCCTCGCTGCGGGTCTGGTCCAGGCGCGCCAGCTGGTTCTTGTAGCGCTTGGTCAGGGTGTCCTGGATCTGCTTGTTGTCCTTGCCGGCGATCTTCTGGCGCAGGACTTCGTCCATCACGCGCTTGCGCCACAGGATGTCCAGGTCGGCCTCGGTGGTGATCCACGGGGCGTCCTTGCGGTCCACGGCCAGGGTCTCGTGGCCGGTGAAGTCCATCTTGTCGACGCCTTTGCCCAGTTCGGCCAAGGCGAAGTCCAGGCGCGATTTCACCCGGTCCAGGTAGCGCTTGTAGATGGTGAAGCCGGGGTCCAGGTCACCGCTCTTGAGGAAGTCGTCGAACTGCGTCTTCCACTTGTCGAACTCGGTGATGTCGCTGGCCAGGAAGTAGCTGCGCGAGGGGTCCAGCAGCTTCAGGTAGCTGTCGTAGATGATCACCGAACGCTTGTCGTCCAGCGGCGGCTTGCTGTAGTGATGACGCTTGAGCAGCTCGACGATGTTGAGGCTGGCGATCACCTCGTCACGGTCAGGCTGAAGGTTATCCCAGCTGTTGGCTGCGAAGGTGCGGGCGGACATCGACAGAGCGCCGAGGCCGATGCACAGTGCAAGGGCGGAGCTGGGCAGTAGATGCTTCATGCTGATTCGACGTGGGGACAATTGATCACGCATATTAGGCCGTCTTTGAATTCGCCGGTTTCATTGAAACCGGTCGCATAATGCAACAAGCCCGGCGCCTAGGCACCGGGCTCAGTCATGAGTCAACTATGGAGGCACTGTGAAGGCATTGCAAGGCGTTGAAGGACATGTGGAGTGGGTAGACCATCCGAGCGCGGTTTGCGACGTGGGTCAAGTGAAAATTCGGACAGCTGCCGCCGGCCTCAATCGTGCCGACCTGCTGCAGCGCGCCGGCCTTTACCCGCCGCCGCCGGGTGCCAGCCATGTACTGGGCCTGGAATGCGCAGGGGTGATCAGTGAAGTGGGCCCCGGCTCGTCGTGGCAGGTGGGCGACCGGGTGTGCACGCTGCTGGCCGGTGGCGGCATGGCCGAGGAAGTGGTGGTCGACGGCCGCCACGTGCTGCCGGTGCCGGCGGGCCTGTCGCTGATCGAGGCAGCGGCCATTCCCGAGGTGTACGCCACGGTGTGGCTGAACCTGTTCCAGCTTGCCGGGCTCAAGCCCGGTGAGAAAGTGTTGCTGCACGCGGGTGCCAGCGGCATCGGCTCGGCGGCCATCCAGCTGTGCAAGGCGTTCGGCAACCCCACCTGGGTCAGCGTCGGCTCGGCCGAGCGCCTGGCCTACTGCGAGGCGCTGGGCGCCCAGGGTGGCGTGGTGCGCGGCGATGGCCTGGAAGCGCTGAGCGACTTCGGCCCGTTTGATGTGATCCTGGATCCGGTGGGCGCCAACTACGCCGACCTCAACCTGAAGGTGGCGGCGGTGGACGCGCGCTGGGTGCTGATCGGCCTGATGGGCGGCACCAAGGCCAACATCGACCTGGGCAAGGTGCTGGGCAAGCGCGTGCAGATGCTGGGCTCGACCCTGCGCAGCCGCAGCGACCAGTTCAAGGCCGACCTGCTCAGCGACCTGGGTCAGCACGTGTGGCCGCTGTTCGAGGAAGGGCGCTTGAAACCGCAGGTGGCGCGGACTTTCCCAGTGCGTGATGCCGAGGCGGCGTTCGCCGAATTGGCCAGCAACCAGGTGTCGGGCAAGGTGGTGTTGATCGTCGATCCGTCCCTGGTGTGAGGTGGCATTGGACGCGGCCTGCGGCCGCTGCTACGCAGATCTGGCGTCGTCTGCATCGCGACTAAAGTCGGCTCCTACACAGTTCGTGGTAGGAGCCGGCCTTGGCCGCGCTGCAGGCGACGCCATTTATGGCGTATACGCATTCGCGTAGCAGCGGCCGCAGGCCGCGTCCGGCTTCCATCAACGTTCGCGCAACGCCTCCGTGCGCGCCTTCAACACCGGCTTCAGCAGGTAGTCGAGCACGCTCTTCTCGCCGGTGATGATGTCCACCGTCGCCGTCATACCCGGGATGATCACCAGCGGCTTGGCATCGCCGCCCAGGTGGTTGGCGTCGGTGCGCACCTGGATCAGGTAGAAGCTGTTGCCCTTGTCATCGGTGATGGTGTCGGCGCTGATCAGTTCCAGCTTGGCCTTCAGGCCGCCGTAGATGGTGTAGTCATAGGCGCTGAACTTGACCATGGCCGGCTGGCCCGGGTGCAGGAAGGCCACGTCCTGGGGGCGGACCTTGGCCTCGATCAGCAGGTTGTCTTCCAGCGGCACGATCTCGACCATGTCACTGCCCGGCTGCACCACGCCGCCGATGGTGTTGACCTTCAGCGTCTTGATGATGCCGCGCACCGGCGACACCACCGTGGTGCGGCTGACGCGGTCGTCGATGGCGATGCTGGTGGCGGTGATCTTCGACAGGTCGGTGCGCTTGGCGTTGAGGTCCTTGGAGGCGTCCGAGCGGAACTGCTGGTTCGACTCGTTCATCTTGCTCTTGATCTCGTTGATCGCCGCTTCGGCACGCGGAATCGCCAGGGTGGTGGCGTCCATCTGCCCGCGGGCTTCCACCGCGCTGCGCTTGAGCCGCAGGATTTCCACCGGCGAGATGGCCCCGGTGCCTACCAGCGGCGTCGACATGTTCAGTTCCTGCTGCAACAGCCCGAGGCTGGAACGGTACTGTTCCTGCTTGGAGCGGAATTCCGCCAGCTCCTGGGTTTTCTGCCGCAGTTGCTCATTGAGGGTCTGTTGTTCGCTGGCCAGGCGGCGCTGGCGCGACTGGTACAGGCCCATCTCGTCGTCGGCCACTTGCGGGGCCTTTTTGCGCACCTCGTCGGACACCACGAATGGCTTGCCATCGGCCTCGGCGGACAAGCGTTCGACCTGGGCCATCAGCGCGTAGCGGTCGGCCTCGCTCTCGCCCTTGTTGGAGAGAAAACGCGTGTCGTCCAGGCGCAGCAGGGTGTCGCCCTTGCTCACCACCTGGCCTTCGCGCACGTAGATCTCGGTGACAATGCCGCCCTCAAGGTTCTGGATAACCTGGACCTTGCTGGAGGGAATGGCCTTGCCTTCGCCCATGGTGACTTCCTGCAGCACGGCGAACTTGGCCCACACCAGCGCCGCCAGCAGCAGTGCGGCGCACAGCCAGACGGTGATGCGCGTGAGCCGGGGTGAATCTTGCAGCGCCGCACTGGCAAGTTCGGGCATGAACTCGCTTTCGGCGGTCTTGCCGAAACTGCTGAAATAACCGCGCAGGCCTTGGGAAGCTGACATCAATACCACTCCTAAACAGGCGTCTGGCCGACGCGGCCTTTGCGCAGGGCTTCGATCACCGCGTCCTTCGGACCGTCCGCCACGATGCGGCCGTTGTCCAGCACCACCAGGCGGTCAACCAGGCTGAGCATGGAGGTGCGGTGGGTGACCAGCAGCAGCGTCTTGCCGCCCACCCAGTTGTGCAGGCGCAGGCGCAGAGCGTCTTCGCTGGCGTTGTCCATGTGGCTGGTGGGTTCGTCCAGCACCATGATCGGCGGGTCCAGCAGCAGCGAGCGGGCCAGCAACACGGCCTGGCGCTGGCCGCCGCTGAGCAGTTGGCCGCGCTCGCCCACCGGGCGGTCGAAGCCCTGCGGGTGCTGGCGGGCCAGTTCGGTGACGCCGGTCATCTCGGCCACTTCCAGCATGCGCGCGTCACTGACGTAGCGGGCGCCCATGGTCAGGTTGTCGCGCAGGCTGCCGGCCAGCAGCGGCAGGTCGTGGGCCACATAGCCGATCTGCTGGCGCAGGTCGGCCACGTCCAGTTGGCGCAGGTCGAGGTTGTCCAGCAGGATCTGGCCTTCCTCGGGTTCGTAGAAGCCCATCACCAGGCGCGCCAGGGTGCTCTTGCCCGAGCCGCTGCGGCCGATGATGCCGATGCGCTCGCCGGCACGCATGCTGAAGCTGACGTTGCCCAGCGCCGGGGCGTTCTGGTTGGCGTAGCGGAAGGTCACCTGGCTGACGGCCAGGGCGCCTTGCAGTTGTGTGCGTTCCAGCGGGCGCTGGCGTGGGTCGCGCTCCTGGGGCAGGGCCATCAGCGCGTCGGTGCTGACCATGGTCAGCTGCGCCTGCTGGTAGCGGGTGATCAGCCCGGCAATCTGCCCCAGGGGCGCCAGCACGCGGCTGCTGAGCATGTAGCTGGCCACCAGCGCGCCGACGCTGAGGTTGCCGGCGATGATGGTGTAGACGCCGGCGACGATCACCGCCATGCCGGCGAACTGCTGGATGAACAGCGTGCCGTTGGTGGCCAGCGCTGCCAGGTTGCGCGCGTGGCTGTCCAGGCGGGTGAGGGCGCCGTGGGTGGATTCCCACTGGTACTGGCGCTCGCTCTCGGCGCTGCAGGCCTTGATGCTTTCCAGGCCGCTGAGGGTTTCGATCAGCAGCGCCTGGCGCTCGGCGCCCAGGGCCAGGCTCTTCTGCACGGTGTCGCGCAGCTTGGCCTGGATGATCAGCGCAAAGCCGATGGTCAGCGGGAAGGCGACGATGGGCACCAACACCAGCCAGCCGCCCAGCAGGCCGATCACCGCCAGCATCAGCACGGCGAAGGGCAGGTCGATGATGCTGGTGAGGGTCACAGCGGTGAGGAATTCACGCAGGCCCTGGAAGTCATGGATGCTCTGGGCGAAGCCGCCGATGGTGGCCGGCTTGGCTTTCATGGCCATGCCGGTGATGCGTTCGAACAGCGTGGCAGAGAGAATCAGGTCGGTCTTCTTGCCGGCGGTGTCCAGCAGGTGCGCGCGCAGCACCCGCAGCACCAGCTCGAACAGCGTGCCCACCAGCAAGCCGATGGCCAGCACCCAAAGGGTGGAGGTGGCCTGGTTGGGCACCACGCGGTCGTAGGTCTGCATCACGAACAGCGGCACCATCAGGCCCAGCAGGTTGATCATCAGGCTGGCCAGGATGGCGTCGCTGTACAGCCAGCGCGACAGCTTCAGGGTGTCGCGGAACCAGGCGTGCACCCGCGGCATCAGCGGTTGGCGCAGGTCTTCCAATTCGTGGCGCGGCCGTGCGAACAGGGCCTCGCCGGTGTACTCGGCAGCCAGCTCTTCCTGGCTCACCCATTGCTCGCCGCCCTCGGCTTCGCTGGGCAGGATCAGCGCGCGGCCGTCCTCGCCCAGGCGGCGCAACACCGCGCAGCGGCCGCCCTTGAGCATCAGCAGCACCGGCAGGTTGAGCGCCGAGATGGCCCCCAGCTCGCGGCGCAGCAGGCGTGCCGACAGGCTGGCCCGGGCCGCCGCACGGGGCAGCAGCTCCAGGCTCATGCGCTGTTGCGCCAGGGGCAGGCCGGCGCTCAGGCTGGCGCGGCTGACCGCGCAGCCGTGCAACTTGCACAGGATAAGCAGGCCGTCCAGCAGAGGGTCATCAAAACTCAGGCGCGGGTCCGTTGCCGGCCCCGCTGGTTGCATGCTGGTCACGTGCGGTACTCCAAGGCCAATGGGCAGTTACTTCATGTCTGGAAGGCGAGCTTCGTTCTTCACTTCCGTCTGGGCCACGGCTTCGTTGGGGAGTACCACGCGTTCTTTTTCCAGCAGCACGCCCATGTTGGCGAGCACGCGGTACATCGAGAATTCCTCGGTGTAACGCACTTCGGTGTAGCGGCTGTTGGCGGTGTACAGCTCGTTCTCACTGTCCAGCAGGTCGAGCAGGGTGCGCTGGCCCAGGCCGAACTGGTCCTGGTAGGCGGCGCGCACCTTGGTGGTGGTCTCGGCGTATTCACGCGCGTACGGGGTCTGTACGTGGGCGTTGTCCATGGCGTGCCAGGCCAGCGCCAGGTTCTCGTTGAGCATGCGCAGGGCGTTGTTGCGGATGTCCATGGCCTGGTTGATCTTGTGGGCGTCGGATTGCAGGCGGGCCTTGTCACTGCCGCCCTTGAACAGGTTGTAGTTCATCACCACGCCGGCGCGCCATTCGTTGTCGCGGCCCTGTTCGCCGGAAATGTTGTTGTTGGCGTCCACGGCGAGCTCGGCGTCGAAGCGTGGGTAGAACGGCGATTTCGCCACTTCGTACTGGCTTTCGGCAGCCGCGACATCAGCCTGGGCCGACTTCAGGTAGGGGTTGTTCTCAAGCATGGCCTGGCGCGCGGCGAGGATGTCGGCGGGCACTTCGCCACGGATGCTGGGCGGTGCTTCCAGCTCATCGGGCATGCGACCCACGGTGCTGAAGAAGTTGGCCTCGGCGTCGGCCAGGTTGACCTGGGCGGTATACAGGTTGTTCTCGGCCAGGGCCCGGCGGGCACGGGACTGGTCGACGTCGGCGGTGCTGCCCACGCCGCGCTCGCTGCGCAGGCCGATCTGGTCGTTCACGCGCAAATGCGCCTGCAGGTTGTTCTTGGCCAGGGTCACCAGTTCGCGCTGCTTTAGCACGTTCAGGTACACCTCGATGGCGCGCAGGGCCTGGGTCTCGGCGGTGCCGCGCAGGTAATACGCGCGCGAGTTCACCACGTCCTTGGTGCGCTGCACTTCGTTGGGGGTGTTGAAGCCGTCGAACAGCATCTGCCGCAGGCGCAGCTCGGACTGGGTGTAGTTCAGGGTCTCGGTGTTGCTGCCTTCGATGGCGCGGGTGGTAGGGCTGTCGGTGCGCGCGCGCCCGTACGCGGCCACCAGGTCGACGGTTGGGTAGTAACCCCCACGGGCGACTTTTTCATCCTCATCTGCAGACAGGCGGTTATTCAGATTCGACTGGATTTCGGGGTGGTAGCTGATCGTGCTCTGAATCGCCTCTGTCAGCGTCATGCCTTGGGCTTGGGCGCAGGCCATCGCGATCAAGACCGCGCTGCAGATGGGGGTGTAAACGCGCATGGGGTGAATCTCCCTGAAGTCTTTAAGTGATGCAGCAATCGCCAAAAAAATGGCGAAAAATAAAGGTCAAACCGTTTCAGGCTTGTAACATGAGAGCTAAGAACATCTTTAACGAAATCTAAGAACTTTTTGAAATAGAACTTATGCTAAAAAAAACTTATGCAGTGTTTCGATTTCAAGACATTGTTCTCCTCAGGTCGCCCGAGCGAGCCAGCGAAACCGAAGAGTTACGGGCGGCGACGAAAAGTTCAACCAATTTTGCAGCATAGGGCGGGGAAGTAGCGAAGGGGAGAAAACAAGGGAAATTATGGCGACAAAAAATTGTCACTTAGGGCGCCAAAGTCTCTCTTGGAACTTCACTGGAGCATGTTTTCACGGAACACTTTGATTTAATTAAGTTTTAGTTTTACGTGAAGCGTTGTTTCCAGGATTAGGTAAGGCCTGAACTCTAGCGCCGGGCAGTGCTCCCCAACGGGAGCCCTCAGCAGACTCATCAGCCACGACCGCACGCGAAGCCGATAGCACTTTTTCTGCAAAACCCCATGCCCGGAGCGGCGGATGAGGAGTGCACAATGGCCACGTTGATTGGTGTAGTCAGTCAGGTAATCGGACACGTATTCGCGATCGGCGCCAACGGCAGCCGCCGTGAGGTGCATCAAGGCGATCGGTTGTTCGTCGGGGAGCAACTGGACACCGGCGCCGATGGCGCGGTGTCGGTTCACCTGCAGAACGGCAAGGAACTGACCCTTGGGCGGGGCAGCGAGGTCACCCTCAACCAGAACATGCTGGGCGACACGGCCCCGCACGTGGCCACCCAGGAAGTCGCCGCGCCCAGCCAGGCCGAACTTACCGACGTACAGAAAATCCAGCAGGCCATCGCTGCGGGCGCCGACCCAACCCAGGCGGCTGAAGCCACCGCCGCCGGCCCGGCCGCGGCCGGCACCTCGGCCCAGGGCGGGGAGGCCGGTGGCGGTCACAGCTTTGTGCTGCTGACTGAAACCGGTGGTGTGGTCGACCCGGTGGTGGGCTATCCCACGGCGGGGTTCAATGGCGTCCCCGAACTGGTCAACCAGGAAACGGCGCCCCTCACCAACACCAATAATGCTGCCTTGGTAGCGGTGGACAACGGCGTGGTCCTGACTGGCCTGGGCACGGGTGTCAGCGTCGACGAGGCCAACCTCGCCGATGGCTCCAACCCGCAGGCCTCGGCGCTCACCCAGTCCAGCAGCTTCACCGTCACCGCCGCCGATGGGCTGACCAGCCTGTCCGTGGGCGGCATCACCGTGATCAATAACGGCGTAGTGGTTGGCGTAGGCCAGTCCATCACCACCGGCCTCGGCAACACCCTGACCATCACCGGCTACAACCCCACCACCGGCCAGGTCAGCTACAGCTACACCCTCACCGGCCCGGACAACCAGTCAACGGGTGGCGGCGCCAACACCATCAGCGAAAACCTGCCGGTCAGCGCCACCGACTCCAACGGTACCAACAGCACCGGCTCGGTAACCGTGACCGTGGTCGACGACGTGCCCCAGGCCGTCAACGACAACCCCACCACGCCCGCCACCGAACAGAACCTGGTGCTCACCGGCAACGTGCTGACCAACGACAGCCAGGGCGCCGACCGCATTCCCATCACTGCCACCAGCGGCCCTATCACCGCCGGCACCTACACCGGCACCTACGGCACCCTGGTGCTGGCCAGCGATGGCAGCTACACCTACACCCTCAACGCTGCTGGCCAGGCCTTCAACAACCTGCACGGCGGCGGCACTGGCACTGACAGTTTCACCTACACGCTCAACGATGCCGATGGTGACACCAGCACCGCGGTGCTGACGCTCAACATCAACAACATCAACGACCCGGTGACCATCAGCGCGCCGGCCGTGGGCGGGCTCAACACCACGGTCGATGAAGCCAACCTCATCAACGGCTCCAACCCCAGCGCCGGGGCCCTGACGCAGACCGGCCAGTTCACCGTGACCGCACCCGATGGCCTGCAAACCCTGACAGTCGGCGGCGTGGCCGTGGTCACTGGCGGGGTGGGCATCAGCTCGCCGGTCAGCGTCGTCACCCAACTGGGCACGCTGACCATCAACAGCTACAACCCCGCTACTGGGGTAGTCAGCTACAGCTACACCCTGACCCATGCCGACACCCACCCTGACATCCAGGGTGCCAACACCATCACCGACACCTTCCAGGTGGTGGCTACCGATACCGACGGCAGCACCGCCGCGAGCCAGTTGACCACCACCATCGTCGACGACGTGCCCAAGGCCGTGGCCGACACCGAGACCGTCACCGAAGGCGTGACCGTCACCGGCAGCGTGACCAGCAACGATGCCTTTGGCGCCGATGGCTTCGGCAGCGTGGTTGGCGTGCGTACTGGCGACAACACCTCGACCGCCGTCAGCGGCGGCGTGGGCGTGGCCATCGAAGGCACCTACGGCTCGCTGACCATCAATGCCGACGGCAGCAGCAGCTACCAGGCCAATGCCAACGTGACCCGGGATGGCCCGGTCAGCGACACCTTCACCTATTCGGTTGTGGACAAGGACGGTGACATCAGCACCACCACCGTTACCATCACCATTACCGACGCGGGCCTCAAGGCCACCAACGTCGACGGCGCCACCGTATTCGAAGCGGCGCTGCCCACCGGCACCCACCCCGACTCCACTGCCGAGGTGGGCACCGGCACCGTGGCCGGTTCCGTCACTGGCGGCGTTGGCCCGCTGAGCTACAGCCTGCTGGGCGCCGACGCCAACGGCAACGTCAGCAGCCAGTACGGCACGCTGCACCTCAATGCCGACGGCACCTACACCTATACCCTCACCGTCGCCCCGCAGGTGTCGGGCGTAGGCACCCTGGACACCTTCACCCTGGTGACCACCGACAGCGCCGGCAACCAGGTGGAAAGCCAGGTTGCCATCAAGATTGTCGACGACGCCCCGGTGGCAGTGCCCGACAGCGTGGTCATCACCGAGGGCCTGGTGGCCCAGGGCAACGTGCTGGGCAACGACGTTGGCGGTGCCGACGGCATTGCTGCGGTGATTGGCGTACGCGTGGGCAGCGACGTTTCGTCGCCAGTCACAACCGGCGTGGGCACGGTCATCCAAGGCGCCTACGGCGAGCTGCTGATCAAGGCCGACGGCACCGCCATCTACCACGCCGACGCCAACTCGGTGGGCGAGGCGGGCGCCACCGATACCTTCACTTATTCGATCATCGACAAAGACGGTGATATCAGCACCACCACCATCACCATCAACGTCACCGATTCGGGCCTGAAGGCCACCAACGTCGATGGCGCTACCGTGTTCGAGGCGGCGCTGCCCACCGGCAGCCACCCCGACTGGACCAGCGAAGTGGGCACCGGCACCGTGGCCGGTTCCGTCACCGGCGGCGTAGGCCCACTGACCTACAGCCTGCTGGGCTCCGATGCCAACGGCAATGTCACCAGCCAGTACGGCACCTTGCACCTGAATGCCGACGGCACTTACACCTACACCCTCAACGTTGCCCCACAAGTGCCGGGCATCGGCACCCTGGACACCTTCACCCTGGTAACCACCGACAGTGTCGGCAACCACGTTGAAAGCCAGGTTGCGATCAAGATCGTCGACGATGCCCCGGTAGCAGTGCCCGACAGCGTAAGCATCACCGAGGGCCTGGTGGCCCAGGGCAACGTGCTGGGCAACGACGTTGGCGGTGCCGACGGCATTGCCGCGGTGATTGGCGTGCGCGTGGGCAGCGACGTTTCGTCGCCAGTCACAACGGGCGTGGGCACGGTCATCCAGGGCGCCTACGGCGAGCTGCTGATCAAGGCCGACGGTAGCGCCATCTACCACGCCGACGCCAACTCGGTGGGCAAGGCGGGTGCAACCGATACCTTCACTTATTCGATCATCGACAAAGACGGTGATATCAGCACCACCACTGTCACCATCAACGTCACCGACTCGGGGCTGCACGCCAAGAACGTTGACGGCGTGACCGTGTTTGAAGCCGGGCTGGATAAATACCAGGACGGCAAGGATCTGGCGCCCGGCAACACTACTGGCAGCCACCCTGACTGGACCGCCGAAACCGCCAGCGGCACCGTCGCAGGTTCCGTCACCGGCGGTGTCGGCGCACTGACCTACAGCCTCTACGGCTCCGATGCCAACGGCAACCTGCAGACCCAGTACGGCGTCGTGCACATGAACGCCGACGGCAGCTATACCTACACCCTCACCAGCGCGCCGCAGGTCGCCGGTATCGGCACCACCGAAACCCTGACCGTGGTGACCACCGACAGCGTCGGCAACCATGTGGCCAGCCAGCTGACCATCAAGATCGTCGACGACCAGCCGCATGCGTACCCTGATTTTGCCCACATCACCGAAGGCCAGACGGCCCAAGGCAACGTGCTGCAGAACGACGTATCGGGCGCCGATGGCTTCTACGGCGTGGTCGGCGTGCGCGCCGGCGGCCTGGATGGCAAGGTCGTCACCAGCGGTGTCGGCACCGTCATCCAGGGTACCTATGGCGAGCTGATCATCGCCGCCGACGGCACCAGCGTGTACCACGCCAACGCCAACTCGGTGGGCAAGTTCGGTGTCGACGTATTCACCTACACCGTGGCCGACAAGGACGGTGACCTGAGCACCACCACGCTCACCATCAAGATCGACGACGCGCACCTGAAGGCCACCAACGTAGATGGCGTGACCGTGTTCGAAGCCGCGCTGGACCCGGTCAAGGGCGGCAACGACCTGGCGCCCGGCAACACCACCGGCAGCCACCCGGACTGGACTTCGGAAACCGCCAGCGGCACCGTCGCAGGTTCCGTCACCGGCGGTGTCGGCGCACTGACCTACAGCCTCTACGGCTCCGACGCCAACGGCAATCTGCAGACCCAGTACGGCGTCGTGCACATGAACGCCGACGGCAGCTACACCTACACCCTCACCAGCGCACCGCAGGTCGCTGGCATCGGCACCACCGAAACCCTGACCGTGGTGACCACCGACAGCGTCGGCAACCACGTGGCCAGCCAGCTGACCATCAAGATCGTCGACGACCAGCCGCACGCGTACCCTGATTTTGCCCACATTACCGAAGGCCAGACCGCCCAGGGCAACGTGCTGCAGAACGACGTGTCGGGCGCCGATGGCTTCTACGGCGTGGTCGGCGTAAAAGCCGGCAACGACACCAGCAAGGCCGTAACTACAGGTGTCGGCACCGTCATCCAGGGCACCTACGGCGAGCTGATCATCGCCGCCGACGGCACCAGCGTGTACCACGCCAACGCCAACTCGGTGGGTAAATTCGGCGTCGACGTGTTCACCTACACCGTGGCCGACAAGGACGGTGACCTGAGCACCACCACGCTCACCATCAAGATCGACGACGCGCACCTGAAGGCCACCAACGTCGATGGCGTGACCGTGTTCGAAGCCGCGCTGGACCCGGTCAAGGGCGGTAACGACCTGGCGCCCGGCAACACCACCGGCAGCCACCCGGACTGGACTTCGGAAACCGCCAGCGGCACCGTCGCAGGTTCCGTAACCGGCGGCGTCGGCGCACTGACCTACAGCCTCTACGGTTCCGACGCCAACGGCAACCTGCAGACCCAGTACGGCGTCGTGCACATGAACGCCGACGGCAGCTACACCTACACCCTTACCAGCGCACCGCAGGTCGCCGGCATCGGCACCACCGAAACCCTGACCGTGGTGACCACCGACAGCGTCGGCAACCACGTGGCCAGCCAGCTGACCATCAAGATCGTCGACGACCAGCCGCACGCGTACCCTGATTTTGCCCACATTACCGAAGGCCAGACCGCCCAGGGCAACGTGCTGCAGAACGACGTGTCGGGCGCCGATGGCTTCTACGGCGTGGTCGGCGTAAAAGCCGGCAACGACACCAGCAAGGCCGTAACTACAGGTGTCGGCACCGTCATCCAGGGCACCTACGGCGAGCTGATCATCGCCGCCGACGGCACCAGCGTGTACCACGCCAACGCCAACTCGGTGGGTAAATTCGGCGTCGACGTGTTCACCTACACCGTGGCCGACAAGGACGGTGACCTGAGCACCACCACGCTCACCATCAAGATCGACGACGCGCACCTGAAGGCCACCAACGT
>NZ_JBWCAM010000003.1:357223-462749 GCF_056175065.1 Pseudomonas sp. JC1203 | reverse complement strand
AGCTCCGACGTGCTGGTGGTGATGGTGCAGACCGCCGCCGAAGGCTGCTCGCGCTACGAGACCATGCAGCCGATGGACGAGCTGATGTGGCAGCTGGACAACACCGCGGGCGTGCAGTCGACAGTGTCGCTGGTCACCGTGAGCAAGCAGGTGATCAAGGGCATGAACGAGGGCAACCTGAAGTGGGAAAGCCTGTCGCGCAACCCCGAGGTGCTCAACAGCTCGGTGGCCCGCGCCGACGGGCTGTACAACGGCAACTGTTCGCTGGCACCGCTGCTGGTGTTCCTCAACGACCACAAGGCCGAGACCCTCGACCGCGCCGTGGCGGTGATCAAGCAGTTCGCCGCCAGCCATGACCACGACGGCCTGCAGTTCCAGCTGGCGGCCGGCAACGCGGGCATCGAGGCGGCCACCAACGAGGTGATCAAACAGGCCGAGCTGACTATCCTGATCCTGGTGTACATCTGCGTGGCGGTGATGTGCCTGATCACCTTCCGCTCGTTCGCCGCCACGCTGTGCATTGTGTTGCCGCTGGTGCTGACCTCGGTGCTGGGCAACGCGCTGATGGCGTTCATGGGCATCGGCGTGAAGGTGGCGACCCTGCCGGTGGTGGCGCTGGGCGTTGGCATTGGCGTGGATTACGGCATCTACATCTACAGCCGCCTGGAAAGCTTCCTGCGCGCCGGCCTGCCGTTGCAGGAAGCCTATTACCAGACGCTGAAATCCACCGGCAAGGCGGTGCTGTTCACCGGCCTGTGCCTGGCGATCGGCGTGTGCACCTGGATCTTCTCGGCCATCAAGTTCCAGGCCGACATGGGCCTGATGCTGACGTTCATGCTGCTGTGGAACATGTTCGGTGCGCTGTGGCTGCTGCCGGCGCTGGCGCGGTTCCTGATCAAGCCGGAGAAGATGGCGGGCAAGGCGGGGGGATCGATATTCGCGCACTGACGCGGCCTACCGCCGCTGCTACACGGCACCTCGCGTAGCAGCTGCCGCAGGCTGCGTCCGGGCGTTACGCGGACGACGGGGTCAGGTGTTGGTCTTGAGCTTGGTCCACAAGCGCGTGGTCAGCCGGGCAATGGCCGGCGGCAGGTCCTCGACGATGAACACCCGCTCCATCACGTCCTTGGGCGGGTAGATGGCCGGGTCGTTCTTCACCGCAGGCGTCAGGTAGGCATCCGCCGCGCTGTTGGGGTTGGCGTAATGAATGCTGTTGCTGATGTTGGCGATCACTTGCGGCGTCAGCAGGTAGTTCATGTAGGCGTAGCCGTTCTTCTCGTGGGGCGCGGCCTTGGGCATCACCACCATGTCCATCCACAGGGTCGAGCCCTCTTTTGGAATCGAGTAGGCGATGTCGATGCCGTTGTGGGCCTCCTTGGCGCTGGCGGCGGCCTGGACGATGTCGCCGTTGAAGCCGATCACCGCGCAGATATTGCCGTTGGCCAGGTCGCTGACGTACTTCGAGGCGTGGAAATACTGAATGTACGGACGGATTTTCAGCAGCGCGGCCTCGGCCTGCTTGTAGTCGGCGGGCTCATGGCTGTGGTGCGGCAGGCCCAGGTAATTGAGGGTGATGGGCAGCACCTGGGTGGGGTTGTCGATGATCGCCACGCCGCACTGGCTGAGTTTATTGATGTTGGCTTCGTCGAAGAACAGGCTCCATGACCGGGTAACGTCGGTGCTGCCGAAGATCGCCTTGATCTTTTCGACGTTGTAGCCGATGCCGGCGGTGCCCCACATGTATGGGAAGCCGTACTGGTTGCCGGGGTCATTGGTTTCCAGTTTCTTCATCAGCACCGGGTCGAGGTTCTGCCAATTCGGCAGTTGGCGCCGGTCCAGCTTCTGGATGGCGCCGGCCTTGATCAGGCGCGAGAGGAAGTGGTTGGACGGGCTGACCACGTCATAGCCGGAGTTGCCGGTCATCAGTTTCGACTCCAGCACCTCGTTGCTGTCGTGCAGGTCGTAGGTGGCCTTGATGCCGGTGGCCTGGGTGAAGTTCACCAGGGTGTCGTCGGCGATGTAGCCGTTCCAGTTGGAGATGCTGACCTGTTCGTCGGCACCCGCGGCGAGCGCGAGGGTGGAGACCAGGGTTGCCGTGTAAAGCGTGAGTGCGCGCATGTTCTTGGACCTGTCGGGTTGACGTTATTGTTGTTCAGATTTCGCTGCGGGCGCGGACTGTTTCCACGCGCATGCGCAGCCACGCGCCGATATCCAGCAGCGGCTTGGGCGGCAGCCAGCCAGGGCGGGCGCGCTCGAGCACGGCCGACAGCAGCGGCGAGCGTTGGTCGCTGGCCAGCTCCGCCAGCAGCCGGCCCCACAGGGTGCCGCGGGCCACGCCCGAGCCGTTGCAGCCCGCCACCGCGTACAGGCCGCGTTCGACCTCGGCGAAGTACGGCTGGCCCGAACGCGAGGCGCTGAGGTGGCCGGTCCAGGTGTAGCGAATGTCCTCGGCGGCCAGCCACGGGAAGCGCCGTTGCAGGCCTTGCAGGTGGTGCTGACGGCGCTGCAGCAGTTGCGCGGCGGTCAGGTCGGTGCCGCGGTATTCGGCGGTGTTGCGGATCATCACCCGGCGGTCCGGGGTTAGCCGCACGGTGGCGCCCAGCGGGCGGGTGGACAGCACGCCCCACGGCGCGACGTCGCCCAGTTCCTGCTCGCTCAAGGGGCGGGTCAGGCTGGCGCTGAGCTCCATGGGGAAGGTGGCGCTGGCAGCAAGGCCGCTGCGGGCGATGAAGGCGTTCAGGCACACCAGCACCCGTGGTGCGCTGACGCTGCCATGCTCGGCCAGGGCGCGGAACCCGCCGTTGGCCAGCCGCTCAAGGCCGGTGACTGCGGTGTGTTCGTGCACCGTGACCGTGGCGGGCAGGGTGTCGAGCAGGCCGCGCACGTACTTGGCCGGCTGCAGCAGGGCATTGCCGCCCGCGCACTCGATGGCCGCCTGGTAATGGCCGGTGCCCAGGCGCTGCTGCAACGCCGCGCCCTGCAGGAAGCTGGCCTCGGCACCCACGGCGCGCAGGGTGGCCAGGGTGGCGTCGATGTCAGTGAGCTTGGCCGGGTCGTTGACCGCGAACAGGTAGCCGTCGTCGCGCAACTCGCAGTCGATGGCCAGGCGTGCCAGGCGCTGGCGCAGTTCGTCATTGGCGGCGCGAGAAATGGCGGTGTCCGCCTGGTAACCGGCGAAGCCTGGCTGGCCGATCAGTTCGTGGCCAGCTGGATGCTCGTGGGCCACGGCGAACCCGGAATTGCGTGCCGAGGCGCCCTGGGCGGCGCGTTGCCGGTCGAGCACGATGATGTGCGCCTGGGGGTGAAGTCCTGCCAACGCATGGGCGGCGTTGAGCCCGGTGATGCCGGCGCCGATGATCAGGAAGTCGGCCTGGCGGCTGCCGTTCAGGCGAGCGCGCGGGGCGGCGCTGCCCGCCAGCGCTATCCAGCCACAGTGATTGTTCATGGTTTGCCTCGATAAGAACCCGGCCTTCGCCAGCATGCAGAATATGCATGCTGGCTTTCAGTGGTCGGCCGTCGTGGCTACAATTTATGAGGTGGTGGAGGCTGCGGCCAACGTTAAATTCTCATTCGTCTATTCGGAAAACGCATGGATAACATTCGGCACGTGCCGTCGCTGCAAGGCTTGCAGGCTCTGGTGGAAGTGGCGGACAGCGGCAGTTTCACCCAGGCCGCCACAGTACTGTGCCTGACCCAGAGCGCGGTCAGCCGCAAGGTGCAGCAGTTGGAAAGCCATTTCGGCGTGCCGTTGCTGCTGCGCAACAGCCGAGGTTTGCAGGTCACGCCCGAGGGCGAGCAGGTGCTGGCCAGTGCGCGGCAGATCATTGGGCAGTTGCAGGCACTGCATGAACGCCTGTCGCCGCAGAAGCGGCCGTTCCGTATTCGTATGCACGTGTCGTTGGCGGTGCGCTGGCTGCTGCCCAAACTCAGCGATTTCTACCTGCGCCACCCCGAGGTGGCCCTGGCCATTGAGACCGTGGCCACCGAGGTGGTGGAACCGTCCAGCGACAGCGATGCGTTCATCCTCTACCTGCCGCAGCCGCCCGCTGACCCGGCCTGCCTGACCCTGTTCGAGGAAGCGCTGGTGCCGGTGTGCGCGCCGGGCCTGGGGCCGTTGACGGCTTTCGATGACCTGCAGCGGTTCGCCTTGCTGCACCGCTCGGCCGACCGCCAGGCCTGGCGCGAATGGCTGGCGGCGCATGGCGACCGGCCGCTGGACGCCTACCGGCACATCCCCTTCAACCTCGACGAACTGGCGCTGGACGCTGCCGCCCGAGGACTGGGCGTGGCCGTCACCGACCAGACCCTGGCCCAGGAGTCCCTGGACCGCGGGGTGTTGATAGTGCCGTTCGGCCCGGCGTTGCGTACCGGCGGCGTCTACGCCCTGTGCCCGCAGCCCTCGGCCGCCAGCCACCCGGCCTGCACACAGGTGATGCAGTGGTTCCAGGCCCAGGCCGCCCCTACGCCGCACTTGTAGCCGCAGCCTTCGGCAGCGGCTACAGGGCGCGTTGGGTCAGTGATCGTGGCGGTGGTGAATATCGGGAAAGTGCGCGTGGCTGTGGCGCAGCGGCTGGTGCTGGTGCGAGTGCACGTGGGGCTCCACGCCGTCCCAGGCGAAATCATGGCTGTGCTGGTGGTGCTCGTCATGCACGTGGGGGTGGGTATGGGCCATCGGGTCGTGCTGGTGTTCGTGGGCGTGGTGTTCGGTGAGGTGAATCCACACGCCCACGGCCATCAGCGCCGCCGCCAGCCAGAAGCTCGCGGTGACCGGCTCGCCAAGCACCAGGAGGGCGATGGCCGCGCCCAGGAACGGCGCCGTGGAGAAATACGCGCCGGTGCGCGCCGAGCCCAGCCCGCGCAGGGCCAGCACGAACAGCACCAGGCTGACGCCATAGCCCAGCAGGCCCACCAGCAGGGTAGGCGCCAGCAACGCCAGCCCCGGCAGCTGCGCGCCCAGCAGCAGCGCCAGGGCGGTGTTCACCGCGCCCGCCACCAGGCCCTTGATGCCGGCCAAAAACAGCGCGTCCGAGGCGGACACTTTGCGCGTCAGGTTGTTGTCGATGGCCCAGCACAGGCACGCCGCCGCCACGCCCAGCGGGCCCGGCAGGCCGGGCAACTGCAGGCCGGCGCCCGGCCAGGCCAGCACCACGCCGCCGGCGACGATCACCGCCATGCCCAGCACGATGCGCCGGTCGGCGTTTTCCTTGAACACCACCCAGGCCAGCAGCGCGGTCAGCACCGATTCCAGGTTCAGCAGCAGCGAGGCACTGGCCGCCGGGGTGCGTGTCAGCGCCAGCATCAGCGCCACTGGCCCCAACACCCCGCCAAAGCCGATGGCTCCCAGCAGCCACGACCACTCGCCGGGCGCCAGTCGCGGGCGCTGCCAGCCCTTGTCGCGCAGCAGCCGCACGGCCAGCAGGCCGACGCCGCTGCCCAGGTACAACAGGCCGGCCAGCAGCACCGGGTGAATGGCCAGGCCGAGGAGTTTGGCCAGCGGCGTGCTGGCGCCGAACAGCGCGGCGGCGGCCAGGGCGTAGAGGATGCTGATGGGCATGGCAAAAACCGAAGCAGGCTGGACAGACCCCCATCATACCCGTAGCAGCAACTGTCTTGTGGGAGCGGGCTGGCCAGCGAGCTGTTGGGGCCAAAAAGCTCGCTGGCAAGCCAGCTCCCACAGTGTGTACCTCGGCACACCGGGGCGAAGCTGGACGCCGCCTTCGGCAGCTGCTACGGGGGCGTGCTACCCGCCGATCGCGTCGTCTGCATCGCGGCCAAGGCCGGCTCCTACCCCGCACGCAACGCGGTTTCTGTAGCAGCGGCCGCAGGCCGCGTCCGAGGCGTCGCGCTTTTCCCGGCACATTGCGGTGAACCTGACGCCGCCTTCGGCAGCTGCTACAGGGGCGTGCGCCCCGCCGATCGCGTCGTCTGCATCGCGGCCAAGGCCGGCTCCTACCCCGCACGCAACGCGGTTTCTGTAGCAGCGGCCGCAGGCCGCGTCCAAGGCGCCGCGCTTTTCCCGGCACACTGCGGTGAACCCGGACGCCGCCTTCGGCAGCTGCTACGGGGGCGTGCTACCCGCCGATCGCGTCGTTTGCATCGCGGCCAAGGCCGGCTCCTACCCCGCACGCAACGCGGTTTCTGTAGCAGCGGCCGCAGGCCGCGTCCAAGGCGCCGCGCTTTTCCCGGCACATTGCGGTGAACCTGACGCCGCCTTCGGCAGCTGCTACAGGGGCGTGCGACCCGCCGATCGCGTCGTCTGCATTGCGGCCAAGGCCGGCTCCTACGTACTGTCAGGGTAGGTACGGCAGCAGGCGCTCGGTTTCCTTGCGCACCACCGCGTAGCATTCGCAGCTCAGCTGTTCCAGGCGGGCGCGGTCGAGCACTTTGATGTGCCCGCGGCTGTATTCGATCACGCCCAGGCGCTGCAGCTTGCCCGCAGCGTCGGTGACGCCTTCGCGGCGCACGCCGAGCATGTTGGCGATCAGTTCCTGGGTCATGGTCAGCTCATCGCCCGGCAGCCGGTCCAGGGACAGCAGCAGCCACCGGCACAGCTGCTGGTCGATGGAGTGGTGACGGTTGCACACGGCCGTCTGCGCCATCTGCGTGATCAGCGCCTGGGTGTAGCGCAGCATCAGCAACAGCATGTCGCCGTGGCGGTTGAACTCGTCCTTCAGCCGCTGCCCAGGCAGCCGCCAGGCGTGCCCGGCGCTTTGCACGATGGCGCGGCTGGGGGTGCTTTCGCCGCCCATGAACACCGCCACGCCGATCAGGCCTTCGTTGCCCACCACCGAAATCTCCGCCGAAGCGCCGTTTTCCATCACGTACAGCAGCGAGACAATGGCGTTGGTGGGAAAATACACATGCCGCAGGGCGTCGCCGGATTCGTACAGCACCTTGCCCAGCGGCAGGTCGACCAGGGTCAGGTGCGGCCGCAGGCGCGCGAGCGCCTCGGCGGGCAGGGCGGCGAGGAGGTGGTTCTGGTGGGGCAGCGGGGCGTTTGGCATGAGCACACCATACGCCTGTTTTCAGGCCTCCCCACGGACTCTCTGCTTGCCATCGGCGCTCAGTACCACCGCGCTCTCGGTGCCGCGCTTCACGTCGAAGTGATGCACCGTGCCTTCAAATCGATACTCCAGGCTGTACCCAGCCCAGTCCGCCGGCAGCAGCGGCTGCAGGCGTAACGTCGTGGCCTGGCGCCGCACACCCAGCAATGATTCGAGGACCAACCGGTACATCCACCCTGCAGAGCCGGTGTACCAGGTCCAGCCGCCACGCCCGGCATGGGGGCCGGCGCCGTAGACGTCGGCCGCCATCACGTAGGGCTCAACCTTGTAGCGGTCGATCAGCGCCGGGCTGCCCTGGCGCACCGGGTTGATCAGGCGCATCAGCTCCCACGCCTTGTCGGCGTCGCCCAGGGCGGCGAAGGCCATGCTCGCCCACACGGCGGCATGGCTGTACTGGCCACCGTTCTCGCGCACGCCCGGCACGTAGCCCTTGATATAGCCAGGGTCCAGCTGGCCCTTGTCGAAGGGCGGGGTCAGCAGCTGCACGATGCCGAGATCACGGCGTACCAGGTTGGTGTCCAGCGCCGCCATGGCCTGGCGCGCCCTGGTACGGGGCGCCGCTTCGGACAGCACGGCCCAGCTCTGGGCGATGGAGTCGATACGGCATTCGTCGTTGCTGGCAGACCCCAGCACCTGGCCGTCGTCGAACCAGGCCCGGCGGTACCAGGCGCCGTCCCAGGCATGGGCGTCCAGCTGGGTTTGCAGCGCGCTGGCGCGTTCGCCACAGCGCAGGGCAAAGGCGCTGTCGCCATGGCGCTGGGCCGTCACGGCGAACTGCTGAAGCACGTCGTAACCGAAGAATCCCAGCCACACGCTTTCGCCCAGGCCGCGCTCGCCCACCCGGTTCATGCCGTCGTTCCAGTCGCCGCTGCCCATCAGCGGCAAGCCATGGGCGCCGCATTGCAGGCCGTGGTCCAGGGCCCGCTGGCAGTGCTGGTACAGGCTTTCGGGCTGGCCGCAGATGCCGGGCAGGTCGTAATAGGACTCTTCGTCCGGGTTCAGCAGCCGGCCCTGGGCGTAGTCGACGCGCTCGTCCAGCACCCCCAGGTCGCCGGTCACCTGTACATAGCGGCTGGTGGCCAGGGGCAGCCACAGCAGGTCATCCGAGCAGCGGGTGCGGACGCCGCGGTCCAGTGGCGGGTGCCACCAGTGTTGCACGTCGCCTTCGCGGAACTGATGGCGGGCGCACAGCAGGAGGTGGCTGCGCGCCGCCTCGGGTGCGGCGTGCAGCATGGCCATGCTGTCCTGCAGCTGGTCGCGGTAGCCGATGGCGCCGCCCGACTGGTAAAAGCCGCTGCGGCCCCAGAAGCGGCTGGCGATGACCTGGTACATCAGCCAGCCGTTGAGCAGCACGTCCAGGCTTGGGTCAGGCGTCTTGACCTGCACGGCGCCCAGGGTGGTGCGCCAGTGCGCGCGCACGTTGTCCAGCTCCACGGCTGCCGCGCGGGCGCCACGGTACTGCTGCACGCGGCGGGTGGCGGCGGTGGCGTCGTGTTCGGCGCCCAGGCGGAAAATCACCTCCTGGCTGGCGCCGTCGGCCAGCGCCAGGCTGACCTGCATCACCGAGCAGGGGTCCAGGCCACCGCCACTGCGCCCTTGCAGGTGGGAGCGCGACAGCGCCGCCGGCGCCTGCAGGCTGCCATGGCGGCCGAGGAATTCGGCGCGGTCGCAGGTGATGCGCCGCCCCGGCTCGTCGGTGTCGAGAAAGGCCACGCGCTGGCTGAATTCGATCGACCAGGCATTGCGGGCGAACAGCGCGCCGCTGAACGGGTCAGCCTCGGTCACCACGTGCATGGCCGACTTGCTGCGCAGGTCGCCCAGCACCCACTCCACGTAGCAGGTGGCCGACAGGCGTCGTGGGCGGCCGCTGCTGTTACGCACGATCAGCCGCGAAAACTTCACCGGCGCATCCAGCGCCACGTACACCCACAGTTCGCTGTGCACGCCGTCCTGCTCATGTTCGAACACGCTGTAGCCGAAGCCGTGGCGGGTGCGGTAGCGGCCGCTGCCCGGGCACGGCTGCGGCGTGGGCGACCAGAAACGACCGCTGTCTTCATCGCGCAGGTACAGGGCCTCGCCACTGCCGTCGCTGACCGGGTCGTTGTGCCAGGGGGTAAGGCGGTACTCGTGGGCATTCTCCGCCCAGGTGTAGGCGCTGCCCACTTCTGACACCAGGGTGCCGAACTGCGGGTTGGCCAGCACGTTGACCCAAGGCGCTGGCGTCGGCTGGCCGGGGGTGTGGTCGATGATGTATTCGCGGCCGTCGGTGCTGAACCCACCGTAGGCGTTGGCCAGCAGCAGCGCCGGGTCCGGTTCCGGCAGCGGCGCCTGCACCGGCAGGGTCACCAGGCTGGCATCGAAGCGCGGCAGCGCCGGTTCGCTGCGCCGCCGGTGCACCTGCTCCGCCAGGCTGCCGAGGCTGTCGCGCAGCACCAGGCGCGCCACCGACAGCAGCAGGGTACGGTCCTCGGCCGACAACTGCTGGGCCGGGCGCACGAAAATGCCGCCCGGGCGGTCCACCAGGCTGGCTTCGCTGCCCGAGGTCACCAGGCCCATGATCAGGTCCTGCAATACCTGCCGGTAACCCGCCTGGCTTTCGTTCCAGATCACCAGGTCGACGGTCAGGCCTTTCTGCCGCCAGTAGGCGTGGGCCTGCACCATCTGCCGCACCAGTTCCAGGTTGGCGGCGTCGCCGATCTGCACCAGCACAATGGGCCGGTCGCCGGAAATGGCCTGGCCCCACAGCCCCGACTGGTTGCGGCGGTTGCTCAGCAGGGTGGCGCTGGCGGCGCGCAGCCCGGCGTTGGCGTAGATCACCGACGCGGCCATGTGCTCGAACATGTGGGCGTCGGTGCTGGATGCGTTTAGCTGGCGCAGCAGCACCTGGCTGTGGGTCCAGGCCAGGTCGAAGACGCGGTCGGCCAGGTGCCGGTCGCGGTATTTGTGGATCAGTTGCACGCAAGCCTCGCGGCTGGCGGCAAGGCCTGTCACCAGGTCCAGGGTCGCCGTCTGCCCCGGGTCCAGGGTAATGCGGCAGCGTACCGCGACAATCGGGTCCAGCACCGGGCCCTGCCTGCCGCTCAAATGTTCGACGCCCGGGTCGAGGGCCGCAGGCGCCATCAATGTGCGGTTGCGCCCAATGAAGCGGGCGCGGTCGGTTTCGTAGGAAATGCTGTCGATATCGACGCCATGGGCGGCCAGCAGGTGGCACAGCCATGGCAGCGTCTCAAGCTGTGAGCGCGGCCGGCGGGTGCAGACAATGGCCTGCAGTTCGGGCAGCAGTTCGGTCTGCACGAACAGCTTGCTGAACGCCGGGTGCAGGGCGTCCTCCAGGGCCGGGGCCAGTACCACTTCGGCGTAGCTGGTGAGTTCCAGGGTGCGCCGGCTGCGGCCGCGGTTGGTGAGGTGCAGGCGCCGCAGCTCGACGTCGTCCTCGGGCGACACGACGATCTCGGTGTGGCAGTCGAAATGCCGTTCGCGCAGGCGGAACTCGGCTCGCGCGTCACTGAAAATCGCTTCCTGGCTATAGGGGGTATGCAAGGTTGGCTGGTGGCTGGTGGACCAGAACGCGCCGCTGGCGACGTCGCGCAGGTAGCAGAAGGTGCCAAGGTTGTCGTTGACGCTGTCCTCGCGCCAGCGGGTCACGGCCAGTTCATTGCAACGGCTGTAGCCGGCCCCGGCGCTGTTGACCATCACGTGGTAGCGGCCGTTGGACAGCAGCTGGACGGCGGGGCGCTGCTGCGCGGGGTCGTTGAATACCCGCAGCACTGCTTCGCCGTGGCGGGCACTGTCGTCGCTGGCGCTGGTGTGGTCGGCCTGCAGGTAACGCGCGGCGTTTTTCGGCACGCGCTCCTGCAGCAGCAGGGCGCAGGCCTGGAACTGCGGGTCGGACTCGAAACGGCGCTGCATGGGCCGCTCCAGCAGCACCGAGGTCAGGGCCAGCAGGCTCATGCCCTGGTGGTGGGCCATGAACGAACGCACCACCGCCTGGCGTTGCCCCGGCGGCAGGCGCGCCTGGGTGTAGTCCACTGCCTCGTACAGGCCCAGGCGGCCGCTCAGGCCTTGTTCGTCCAGGCGTTGCAGGTTGCGGCTGGCCGCTTGCGGGTCGACCATCAGCGCCAGCACGCTGGCGTAGGGCGCCACCACGCGGTCCTCGCCCAGGCCGCGCTTGAGCCCCAGCCCCGGCACGCCGAACGCGCGGTACTGGTAATTGAAGGCGGCGTCCTGGGCGTTGTACGCCGACTCGGAGACGCCCCACGGCAGCCCCAGCTGGTTGCCGTATTCAACCTGGCGGGCCACGGCAGCCTGGCAGCTCTGGTCCAGCAGGGTGCCGGCGTAGGTGGGCATCACCAATAGCGGCATCAGGTATTCGAACATCGAGCCCGACCACGACAGCAGCACCGGCACGCCGCCGTTGCTGGTCAGCAGCCGGCCCAGGGAGAACCAGCTGGCCTGGGGCACCTGGCCCTGGGCGATGGCGACGAAATGGGTGAGGCGCACCTCCGACGCAAGCAGGTCGTAGTAGGCGCTGTCCAGGCGGCGTTCGCTGGCGTTGTAGCCAATGGCGAAGAGGTCTCGCGGCGCGTCGTAGAGAAAACTGAAGTCCATCACTGCCATGGCGGCGACACGGGCGGCCAGGGTGCTGGCCAGCCGGGCCAGGTCTGCGGGCGGGGCGCTCAGTTCCTGGTGCAGGTCCAGGCACTGCGCGTGCAGCGCCTGGTGCCAGTAGGTGACGTCTTCGGCGCTGCCGGGCACGGGCAGCGCAATGCCCCGTTGCAGCAATTGCAGCAGGGCGGGCTGGGCGCCATCGTCGGCGTGTAGCCAGGCCTGCGTGTCGCTGCGCAGGTCGTCGACAACCTGCGCCGGCAGGTCGGCAGCGGCGCAGGCGGCCAGCAACACATCCAGGGTGTCCAGCAAGCCGTTGACCACCGGCTTGCCAGCGGCGGGCCCCGCTGCCAGCGCCAGCAGGCCGGGGCGCAGGGTCAGCAGCAGGCCGGCGAGGTTGCCGCTGTCCACGGTGCTTATATACAACGGCGCCAACGGCGTCAGCGCCTGGGTGTCATACCAGTTGTAGAAATGGCCGCGGTAGCGTTCCAGGCCTTCCATGCTGGTCAGCATCAGGTCCAGGCGTTGCAGCAGGCGGCCACGGCCCAGGTAGCCAAAATCATGGGCGGCCAGGTGCGCCAGCAGCGCCATGCCCAGGTTGGTGGGCGAGGTGCGGTGGGCCACGTGGGCGTACGGGGGCTCCTGGATATTGTCCGGTACCAGCCAATGGTCGTCGGCGCTCACGTATTGGTCGAAGAACGCCCAGGTTCGCCGGGCCAGGGTGCGCAGGAAGCGCCGCTCCTCGGCCGAGGGGTCGAACACTGCCAGGGTCGAGGGCCGGCTGACCCACCAGGCCAGGGCAGGCCCGGCCAGCCACAGCAGCAGGAAGGGCGCGGCCACGCCCAGGGTCATGGGCCGGGCCAGCAACATCACGCCCAGCCCAACCGCCAGCAGCGGGCAGGCCCACAGGCTGCAATACAGGCCGAGCAGCTCGTTGCTGCCGCTGCGCTCCACGTCCCGGGAGGCGCTCCATTGCAGCAGGTGGCGTTTGCTCACGGCCATGCGCCACAGCGTGCGGGCGATGGCATCCAGGCTGAACGCCGCCTCGAACGGCAGCCACGCCAACGCCAGGCCGCTGCGCACGAACTGCAGCCCGGCGCTGCGCAGGGCAGCGGCCAGGTGTTGGCGCCATGATGCTTCGGTGGACTTGTGCAGCACCCCCAGCAGGCTGTCGAGCAGTGGTTGCACCAGCAGCAGGGCCAGCACGGTCAGGGTCCAGGCCAGCGGCTGGGCACTGCCCAGCCAGCCCCACAGCAGCAGCGCCAGTACGGCGGCCGGCTCCAGGCTGCGGCGCAGGTTGTCGAAAATCTTCCAGCGTGCCAGGGCATTCAGGCCGGTGCTGCGCCAGCCACCCGCAGCGCCCCTGGCCCACGGCAGCAGCCACGGCAGCAACTGCCAGTCGCCGCGTATCCAGCGGTGGCGGCGCTTGACGTCGGTGCTGTAGCCGGACGGGTATTGCTCGAACAGTTGCACATCGCTGAGCAGCCCTGAATGCGCGTAGCAGCCCTCGATCAGGTCGTGGCTGAGAATGCGGTTGGCCGGGAAGCGACCGTGCAGCGCCTGCTCGAAGGCGTCGACATCGTAGATGCCCTTGCCGATGAACGAGCCGTTGTCGAACAGGTCCTGGTACACGTCGGACACCGCGCGGGTGTAGGGGTCGATGCCGGCGTCAGTGCCGAACAGGCAGGCGTACAGCGAGCGGGCGGCGCTGGGCAGGCTGATGCCCACGCGCGGTTGCAGGATGGCGTAGCCGGCCACCACCTTGCCGGCCGCGTCCAGGCGGGCGTGGTTGAGCGGGTGCTCCATGGCGCCGACGAACTGCCGTGCGGTGTCGCGGGGCAGCTGGGTGTCGGTGTCCAGGGTGATCACGTAGCGCACGCGGCCCAGAGCCTCGATGGCGCCGACGATCAGCGCAAAGCCTGCACGGTTGCCCTCGCGCAGCAGGCTGTTGAGCTCTGCGAGCTTGCCGCGCTTGCGCTCGGCGCCCATCCACACCTGCTCGGCGGGGTTCCACAGCCGTGGCCGGTGCAGCAGGAAGAAACGCTCGCCAGCAGGGCCCGGATAGGCCTGGTTCAGCGCCTCGATCAACTGCCTGGCCTGGGCCAGCAACGCTTCATCCCCCGGCTGGCTGGCGGCCGGGGCATCCATGAAGTCGGTCAGCAGGGCAAAGTGCAGGTGTTCGTCGCGGTTGGCCAGGAAGCGCACGTCCAGCTCTTCCACCAATGCCTGCAGGTCGGCCACGCTGGCGATCAGCGTGGGTACCACCACCAGGGTGCGCGCGGCGGCGGGTATCCCTTCGCTGAAATCCAGGCGCGGCAACTGGCAGGGCGGTACGGTGAAGGTCACCAGGCCGTTGACCAGATTCATCGCCAGGCGGCTGGTCAACAGCAGGGCCGGCAGGGCCAGGAGTAACAGGGTCAGGCCGTCGACGGCGGCCAGCAGGGGCCACGCCAGCAGCAGCGACAGCAGGGCCACCGGGCCAAGGAAAAACGCCAGCGGCGCCTCGCGCAGCAACCGCTGCCCACGCTCAGCGAAAGGTACCTGGGCGTGCAATTGCCGTTCAAGCGTCGCCAGGCCGCTGCCTATCAGGTAATGGCCGACATGCCCGGCCACCGGGTCGCCCGGGGCCAGGCGGTGCTGGTCCATTGCCAGGGCCAGCACCGCCATGGCGATGTTGGCCTCGGTGTGGCGGCAATGGCGGGCCAGGCGTTCGATCACATGGCGGTAGTGGTCGCGGCTGGCGAAGTCCATGGCCGCATAGACACCCGCCGGGTCCTCGCGCAGGGTGCGCTCCACATGGCTCATGCGCTCGACGAACTCACGCCAGTCGGTGGTCGCCAAGCCGCGCAGGCTGGCGACGCTGTTGCTGATGGACACTTTGTCGGCGGCCTGCTGCTGGGCGTCCAACTGCACCAGGCGCTCGATGGTCTGCCCGGACTCGGCCAGCATCTGCTCCACCCAGGTCAGCGCCTGAATCAACAGGGCGCTCTGGCCTTGCAGGCGGCGGGTCAGCTCGGCAACGAAGGCCGGCGACATGGTCGGTTCCGAGCGGGCCATGTCGGCCACCGCCAGCACCACGTTGCGTGGGGCGTGCTCGGCGGTGTCGGTGAGCCGGTCCGCCCAGTCATTGGCCAGGTTGCGGTCGGCCCAGTTGGCCATGACCCGTGAAGCCACCCGGCGCAGGTTTTCGATAAGCGCCAGGCGCAGCATGATGGCAATGCCCCACAGCTCGCCCAGGGTCAGGGCCGTCACCGTCTGGTAGGCGTCGACAAAACGCACCAGGCTGTCCTCGTCGACGCGGCCGTCGCCGTGGGCAATGGTTTCCAGGGCAATGTCGTAGACCCGTGGCAGCCCGGCGCAGGGGCCATTGGCCAGGCGCGGCAATTCACGGCTGTAGCCTTTGGGCAGGTGGCTGCGGGCAATGCGGATGTGTTCCTCCACCAGGTAATAATTATCCAGCAGCCATTCCGCTGCCGGGGTCACGCGGCGGGTAGAGGGGTGAGCGCGGGCCAGCGCTGCGCAGCTGTGCGCCAGGGTGGCGTGGTTGTCGCCAAGGCGCGTCAGCAGCGAATCACTGCCGCCACGCGGGCTTAGCGCATGCTGGCGCGCCAGCAGGATGCCGTGGTCGGCCATCTGCTCGGCGCTGAACAATTCGGCGCGCAGGATGGCCTCGTAGGTGAAGTTACGGGGTGTGGGTGGCAGCAGCCGGGCGAGCAGTTGGGGCCAGAAAGCATTCATGGAGATCCTTGCCATGGGGCAGGATTTCAGTGTGGGCGGGTGGGGTGACGAGGTCTGTGCGTTAGCGTACAGACGCGGTGGCAAACCGCAGTTGAAATCCAGCCGTCCCCCGGTAAACCGGGTGTGATCTGGCTTTTGACGTGGCTTTTGACGTGGCTTGTGATCTAGCTGTTGATCTTGATTGTATGCCCCGTAAAGCGCCCGCGCCGGAAGGAGGGGACCCGTAGCGCAGCGTAGGGCCCAAGCAGGGGCAAGCGTTTTTTGCTTACTTTTTTTGGCGTCTGAAAAAAAGTGAGTCGGCGTAAGGCCGAAACGGTCGGTGGTCGCGCCGCGAAAATGGATA
This sequence comes from Pseudomonas sp. JC1203, assembly GCF_056175065.1. Classification (NCBI taxonomy): domain Bacteria; kingdom Pseudomonadati; phylum Pseudomonadota; class Gammaproteobacteria; order Pseudomonadales; family Pseudomonadaceae; genus Pseudomonas; species Pseudomonas sp. JC1203. The sequence continues at coordinate 446,999 of NZ_JBWCAM010000003.1, read as the reverse complement.
TATTCGAAATCGCCGAAGCGGGAAACCAAATCCGTGACCATCAGCGCGCGCCCGCGCTACGGCGCTTGGTAATCGGCAAGCGTCGCCCGCATCACCGTCCTAATCCCCAGCACCCCACGAAACGCCAACAACGCCTCATTCATCGCAGCACGCACGCTTTCAACCTCCACACCCACCGCCCGAGTAATGTAAGGCAGGGTCGGGCTCTGCCGCGTACGCCCAAGAATACGCACGCCGGCCACCTCCTCGGCAGGCAGGTAGGCGAAGGTCACGCTGTCGATGGCCGCCAGGTCGGCCTTGCCGGTCGCCACCCAGGCCAGGCTTTGCCGGTGGCTGCCGCTCAGGCTTTCACGGCCGAAGAACTGCCCGCGCGGGGCCAGGGCTTCGAGGGTGTCGTACAGCAAGTGCGTGCCGCTGTTGGAGTCGCGGCTGTTCAGCGCCACATGGCTGCCACGCCATTGCTCAAGCGCGTGGCGGGGGTCGTCGCGGCGCACCACCAACAGGCTGCAGTGCATGCCATCGCGGGCATCAGGCAGGTCGAAGCAGGGGCGGCCGATGACCTGCACCTGTTCACCCAGGCGGGTTCGCAGCGGGTAGCCGCAGGTCTGCGCCAGCAGCAACCGCGGGTGCAGCCACAGGTCATACAGGTCGCCGGCGAAGCGCTCGCGCGCGCCAACGCCCAGCAGTTGCAAGGTCAGCGCCAGCCATTGTTCGCTGGCTTCGCGCACGGCGGCGGGCGCCACGTACATGGGCAGTTCGGCGATTTGCGCGACGGTCACGGCTGGGCTCCTGAATGCCAGGGGTGCCGCGGGCTGTCGATGGGGCGCAAGCCGTGGCGGCGGAACAGTTCACCATAGCCGCTCACCAGGAACTGGCCACTGCGGTGCAGCCAGTCGTCGCGGCGCGCGGCGTACACCCGGGGCAGGTAGTACCAGGGCAGCCCCGGCAGGTCATGGTGCACCAGGTGCAGGTTGAGGTTGAGGAACAGCCAGCGCCACGGCCAGCCGGCTTCGTTGAGTACCGAGCGCTGCTCCGGCGCGGCGGCAGGGCGGTGCTCGTAGTAGGAGCGCACCATGGACAGTGCCAACGCCAGCACGCTGGCCAGCAGGTAGGTGCCAATCGACAGGCCCTGGCCATGTACGTAGGCCAGCAGCACCGTCACCCAGGCGCCATGGCACAGCCACATGCCCCAGCCTTCGCCGCGGCGCAGGCGTGCCAGTTGGCCACGCACCAGGCTGACCAACGCCAGTACCGGCCCCACCAGCAGGCGCCCGCACAGGGTCTTGTTCAGCCAGTGCAGGCACCGCTCGGCATGGCTGCTGCGGTCCCAGGCGTGGTCGCCCAGGTAACGGCTTTCAGGGTCCAGGTCGGGGCGGGTCAGTTCGCTGTCGCGGTGGTGGCGCAGGTGGTCGTCGCGGTACAGGGTGTAGGGGTACCAGATGGCGATGGGCGCGTAGCCCAGCAACTTGTTCAGCTGCGGCCAGCGGGTTGGGTGGCCGTGCAGCAGTTCGTGCTGCAGTGACATCCACAGGGTGATCAGCGGCACCAGCAACAGCAGTGTCACGCCCTGGCCCAGGTGTGGGCTGGCGTGCACCAGGCCGAACCAGCCGGCCCAGGTGCCCAGCAACAGCAGCCAGGTAGGCCAGTCGCTGCGGGCGGTCCGGGTGGCAAGCAGGTGGTTGATATGCCGCTGGTGGGCGGCGTCGAGGTAGGCAGGCATAAGGTGCGACCGGCAGTGCTGATGGCCGCACCTTAGCAAGTCTGGTTATGTGCGAATAATCATATTGTGCTACTTGCATAGAACCAGAGTGCATTAAACCTCATGCGCCTGCCGCGGGATTCAATCATGGCCACCACCGGCCGCCCGCGCGGCCTATCGCGGCCAAGGCCGGCTCCTACATCTGTTGCAACGTGCCATGGCCGGATAGGGCGGCGTTGTGAGGTCAGAACCGGTAGGAGACCCCCGTGGTCACGCCGAAGCCGTCGCCGACGTAGAAGTTCGCCGAGTCCACGCCCTTGAGGTCGTAGGTGCTCTGGGTGGCGGTGACGTAGTGCTTGTCGGTGAGGTTGCGGGCGTCGAGGAACACGTTCCAGCGCTGGCCCGGGGCCTGGTAGCCGACCTTGGCGCCGAAGATGGTGTATTCGGGAGCCTTCACGGTGTTGGCGAAGTCGGCGTAGTAGCTGGAGGCATGGTTCATGTTCAGCTCGCCATAGAAGCCGCTGGGGTGCTGGTACTGCAGGGCGGCCTGGTACACCTGGCGGGGCAGGCCGGGCAGCTGGTTGTGGCCGAAGGTGGGGTCGTTGCGGAAGTAGAAGTCGTTCACCGTGAATGCCTGGCGCCAGTTGACGCTGGCGCCGTGGCTGCCGGTCCACAAGCGGGTGTTCAGCCCCAGCTCCACGCCCTGGTGGATGGTGCCCGAGGCGTTGGTATCGGAGATCACCTGGTTGGAGGTGGCGGTGGCTTCGGCGATCACCGCCGACAGCAGCTCGCCTTGCACCCAGGAGCGGTACACCGTCAGGCTGCCGTCGAAAATGCCCTGGCTACCGCGGATGCCCAGCTCCACGGTGTTGGCCTTCTGCGCGTGCAACGGGGTGACGTAGGGGTTGGATACCGGCCCTGTGGAGTAGTACCAGGTCACCGGCGGGTCGATGGAGCGGCTGACGTTGCCGTACACCTGCAGGCCCGGCGCGAGCGCGTAGCGGAAGCCGATGCGCGGGGCCAGGTTCCAGTCGTCGTAGTCCACCGCGCTGGGGAATTCGCTGGTGTTGGCGTTGGTGGAATAGGTGCTGCGCACGTCGCGCTTGGTGTTAGCCAGCGACAGGCCGGTGGTCAGCCAGGTGCGGTCGGTGAGCTGCAGTTCGTTGCCCAGCGAGAACACCGTGTCGCGCGAGCTGGCGAAGTCGTACTTCTGCACCAGCGCCCAGGTGTTGGGGTCGCGGACCTTCTCGTTACCGGGCATCAGCGTGGTGTTGCTGAAGCTCAGGGTGGTATCGCTGGGCAGGCCGAACAGGCTGTCGCCCTTGCGCAGGTAGCGCACCGAGGTGGAGAGGTCGGTGGAGTCCCACTGGCCGGGGTTGGCGTAGTAGTGCAGGCCGTCGGTGAGGGTGTAGTGGTGGTAGCCCAGGCCCACTTCCAGCTTGGAGTTGTCGTCGAAGGTGTAGGTGGTGGTGCTGCCCAGCAAGGTGGTGCCGGGCTTCTTGCGCACCCAGCGGTAGTTGTTGGCGGTGGGGTCGTGCTTGATCTGGTAGAGGGTGAGGGGGCTGGCGTTGGTGTTGACCTCGTCGCGGTAGCGGAAGGTCACGCGGGTCTCCAGCTTGTCGTTGAACACGTGGCCGAAGTTGGCGATCACGTCGTTGCCGTGGTTGGGCGAGTCGTCCTGGTAGCCGCGCCGTTCGTTGTGCAGTACCGACAGGTAGTAGTCGCTGTCGCCGACCACGCCGCCGGTGCTCAGCTGTTCCTTCTTGTAGCCGAAGCTGCCGCCTTCCAGCCGTACGTAGTTGCCCGGCGAGGTGTAGCCGGTGTGGGTCACCATGTTGATGGCGCCGCCCAGGTTCAGCGCGCTGTACTCGAAGGCGTTGGCGCCCGACAGTACCTCGGTGTGGTCGACGGCGGCCATGTCCAGCAGGTCCTCCTGGGTGCCGCCGGGGCCGGTGATGGGGATGCCGTCGTACAGGTACTTGATGCCCAGCGCATAGCCGCCGTAGAAACTGTCGAGGCCCGAGCCGCGAATGGATATCTTCGCGGCGCTCTGGCCGCTGGTGGCCTGGGCGTACACCCCCGGCTGGTAGGCCAGCACATCCTCGGCGGTGGCGGCGCGGCCTTTTTCCACCTCCTTGTTGTCGACCACGCTGGTGGCGCCGGCCACCTTGTTCAAGCGCGCCTTGTCGGCCTGGGCGTCGGTCTGGGCATGGCCGGTGACTTCCACGGTGCCAAGGCTTGGGGTGGTGTCATCGGCGTGGGCGGGGTTGGCAAGGATGGCCAGCGTGATGGCCGCGGCCAGTGGCAGGCGGGCGAAGGCGCGCGTGCGCGCCGGGTGGTTCATGGTCAAGTGCAATACCCCTGAGAGTCCATAGTCTGTGAGGAGCATCTATGTGAATAGTCTGGCTCGCAGGTGCTACAGCAAATGCCGTACCAGCCGGGCTAGAGCGGTTTCTGCGGGTTTGCGCGGGGTGGCGAGGTGGGCTGGGGGGCAGTTTGTGGATGGGCTGTTGCCACGGCGACAGCGACCGCGTAACGGCCGGACGCCGCCTGGCGGCAGCTGCTACGAGGTCTGCGCGGGGAGGTGGGCGACCAGGTAGTCGATCAGCACGCGGCACTTGGGTGGCAGGTAACGGTTGGGCGGGTACAGCAGCCAGGCGGTGCCGTGGTAGGTGGTCTCGTAGCGCCACTGCGGCAGCACTTCCACCACACGGCCTTCGGCCAGGGCCCTGGCGGCGGTGAAGTACGGCAGGCAGCCGATGCCAAGGTCGGCCAGCACGGCGTCCAGGCGCACTTCGCTGTGGTTACTGGCCAGGCGCCCGCTGACGTTGACCAGCACCTTTTCGCCGCTGTCACGGTGGCGCAGCTGCCAGCGGCTGTCCCCCGGGGTTTCGCCCAGGTAGATGCAGCTGTGCCCGGCCAACTCGTCGGGGTGCTGCGCAATGCCGGCTTGCGCCAGGTACTGTGGGCTGGCGCACAGTTGCTGGTGCACCTCCATCAGCGGCCGCGCGGCCAGGCCTGGCGGCGGCGCGTCGGTGATGCGCACCAGCAGGTCGAGGTCGTCGGCCATCAGGTCGCTGGGCTGGTCGCTGAGCAACAGTTGCACGTCCACCTGCGGGTAGCGCTGCAGGAAGCCGGGCAGCAGCGGGCTGATGATCTGCCGCCCCAGAGCCTTGGGCGCGCTCAGCTTGACCAGGCCCTGGGGGCTGCTGACGAAGCGCTCGGCGATTTCCTGCACGCCACGCGCCGCGTGCACCACCTCGCGGCAGCGGGCATAGACCTCGTTGCCCACTTCGGTGACGCGCAGCTTGCGGGTGGTGCGCTCCAGCAGTTTCACGCTCAGGGCCTGTTCCAGCGCCGCCACCTGGCGGCTCACGGCAGAGGCGGTCAGGCCAAGGTGTTCGGCGGCTGCCGAGAAGCTGCCCAGTTCCACCACCTTGGCGAACACGGACATCAGTGGCATCAGCCGGTTGGTGGATTCATTCTCGTGGCGCACAACTGTTGTCCTGGTGAGGGGGCTAATCGCCCGGCGGGCGCCCGACGATAATCCGCAGGCCGCGCTGGAATGTCCAGCCGCTTAGACCAAGGTTGTGGGCCATGCCGTTATCGAAAAGCCGAATGAGTGAATGGATGCTGTTGTTGGTGGCGCTGATCTGGGGCACCAGTTATGGCGTGGCCAAGAGTGCGCTGGTGTTTTACCCGGTGCTGGGTTTCCTGTGTGTGCGCTTCATTCTCACCTTCGTGCTGCTGACGCCCTGGCTGCGCCAGCACTGGCGCGTGGCGCTGAAACCGGGGCTGCTGCTGGGCGTGTTGCTGTGGGCCATTTTTCTCGCCGAGACCTTCGGCGTGGCGCACACCACGGCCAGCAACGCTGCGTTCCTGATCAGCCTGTGCGTGGTGCTGACGCCGCTGGTGGAATGGGCGATGTTCAAGCGCCGGCCCAGCGCCCAGGCGTTTGCCTGTGCCGGCCTGTCGTTGCTGGGCGCGTTGCTGCTGACCGGCGGCGCCAGCATCAGCTTGAACGCGGGTGACTGGCTGATGCTGCTGGCCGCGTTGCTGCGCGCGTTCATGGTGTGCAGCACGCGCAAATTGCTGGTGAACAAGGACATCCCGGCACTGGCGCTGACGGCGGTGGAAGTCGGCGTGGTGGGCTTTGGCTGCCTGTTGTTGCTGGTGCTGACCACCGGCGCCATCCCGCCGCTGCCCAGCACCTGGTCGTTCTGGGGCGCAACGGTGTACCTGGTGCTGTTCTGCACGCTGTTCGCGTTCTTTGCGCAGATATCGGCCCTGGGCCACACCAGCCCCAGCCGCGCCTCGCTGCTGATGGGCACCGAACCGCTGTTCGGCGCCTGCTTCGCGGTGCTGTGGCTCAATGAACAACTGACGATGATGGCGTGGGCGGGCGGGGTATTGATTGTGCTGGCGTCGTTGTGGGGCACACGCCCCGAGAAAGCGCCCGGCGTGCCGGTCCCCGGGGCGCCCACATCCGCGTAGCAGCGGCCGCGGCAGCGGCTACGCGTTAGTGGTTGTGGGCAGGGCTTCGTCGATGATTTCTATCCAGTGCCGCACGGGGGTGCGGCCGGCGCTGTCCAGGTGCGCCTGGCAGCCGATGTTGGCGGTGACAATGACGTCCGGGTGGCCGCTTTCCAGCGCGCCCAGGCGGTTGTCGCGCAACTGCCGGGCCAGCGCCGGCTGCGTCAGCGAATAGGTGCCCGCCGAGCCGCAGCACAGGTGGCCATCGGGCACCGCGCTGAGGCTGAAGCCCAGGCGCGTCAGCACGCCTTCCACCGCGCCGCCCAGTTTCTGCGCGTGCTGCAGGGTGCACGGGCAGTGGAAAGCCAGGCGCAGCTCGCTGCGCACCGCCAATTCGTGCAGCGGTTCATCACGCAGCACCTCCACCAGGTCCTGCGCCAGGGCACTGACGCGCCGGGCCTTGTCGGCGTAGTGCGGATCATCCTTGAGCAATACGGCGTACTCCTTGACGAACGCGCCGCAGCCGCTGGCCGTCTGCACGATGGCTTCGACCCCGGCCTGCACCGCCGGCCACCAGGCATCGATGTTGCGCCGCGCGCGGTCCAGGCCGCGAGGCTGGGCATTGCCGTGGAAGTCCACGGCCCCGCAGCAACCGGCGTGGGGCGCAGGAATCAGGCTGATGCCCAGGCGGTCGAGTACCCGCGCGGTGGCGGCGTTGGTGTTGGGCGAGAAACCCGGCTGCACGCAGCCTTCTAGAATCAGCATGCGCCGTGGGTGGCGGATGGCCGGGCGCACGCCGGCAGGCCTGGCCGTGCGCGGCAGCTTGGCCTGCAGGCCGCCGGGCAGCCACGGCCGCAGCACCTGGCCGGCGCGGGTCAGGGCGGTGAACAGGCCGGGGTGCGGCACCACGGCGCGCAGGCCGCTGCGCAGCAGGCGTTCGCCCAGGGGGCGGGGCACCTGCTGCTCGATGAAGTCGCGGCCGATGTCCAGCAGGGTGTGGTACTCCACGCCCGACGGGCAGGTGCTCTCGCAGTTGCGGCAGCTTAGGCAGCGGTCCAGGTGGGTCTGGGTGGCGGCGGTGATGGGCGCGCCTTCGAGCATTTCCTTCATCAGGTAGATGCGCCCGCGCGGGCCGTCCAGCTCGTCGCCCAGCAACTGGTAGGTGGGGCAGGTGGCGTTGCAGAAGCCGCAGTGCACGCAGCTGCGCAGCACCTTTTCCGCTTCGGCGGCGCGGGGCAGCAGGCGCGCCTGTTCGCTGAGGTGGGTTTGCATGTCAGAGCTCCGGGTACAGGCGGCCAGGGTTGAAAATGCCGTGGGGGTCGAGCTGCGCCTTGAGTTGTTGGTGGTAGCGCAGCAGGGCCGGGGCCAGGGGCTGGAACGGTGTGCCGCAGGCGCCGCTGCTGAAGCAGGTGGCGTGGCCGCCCAGGGCGCCGACCGTTGCGCGGAGCTGCACCGCGTCGGCATCGGACTTCAGCCAGCGCTGGGCGCCGGCCCAATCCAGCAGCTGCGTGCCTGGCAGCTCCAGCAGGCCGATGTTGAACGGCAACGACAGCCGCCACAGCGGTCGTGGATCACGGAAAAACGGCAGGCGCTGCTCGCGCAGGTCGGCCCAGAACTGTTCGTCGGCGGCGTTGCAGCCCAGCCGCTCGCGGGCTGCGGCCACCGAGCCTTCGCCACCTTCCAGGCGCAGGTGCAGTACCTCGCCGTCGTGGCAGGCGCCGCTGATGGGCAGCGCCTGTTGGCCCCATTCGGTCAGGCGTCGCAGCGCCTCGCCAGGGCTGAGGTCGAGCGTGAGGCTGGCGCTGCAGCGCGGTTTTGGCAGCACTTTCAGCGACACTTCGGTGAGCAGCCCCAGGCTGCCGAAGCTGCCTGCCAGCAGGCGCGAGAGGTCGTAGCCGGCGACGTTCTTCATCACCTCACCGCCAAAGCGCAGGTGCGTGCCGGTGCCGGTGATCACCCGCGTGCCCAGGACAAAATCGCGCACCGCGCCGCTCCATGGCCGCCGTGGCCCGGCAAGCCCGGCGGCGACCATGCCGCCGACCGTGGCCTGGCCGTCGAAGCCCGGCGGCTCGCAGGGCAGCATCTGCCCGGCTTCAGCCAGCGCGGCATTCAGTTCGCTCAGCGGCGTGCCTGCGCGCACGCTGACCACCAACTCGGTTGGGTCGTAGCTGACGATACCCCGGTGCCCGCGGGTGTCCAGCGGCGTGCCCGCAGTGGGCCGGCCAAGGAACGCCTTGCTGTCGCCGCCGCGGATGCGCAGCGGCGTGGCGCTGGCGATGGCCTGGTGCACGGCGTCCAGCAGCGTGTCCAGGCTCATCAGAAGCGCTCCAGGTCCGGGAACGGCAGCTGGCCGTGGTGAATGTGCATGGCGCCGAATTCGGCGCAGCGGTGCAGGGTGGGGATGTTCTTGCCGGGGTTGAGCAGGCCGCTGGGGTCGAACGCGGCCTTGATGGCGTGGAACACGGTGAGTTCGTCGGCGTTGAACTGCGCGCACATCTGGTTGATTTTCTCGCGGCCCACGCCGTGTTCGCCGGTGATGCTGCCGCCTACTGCCACGCACATTTCCAGAATCCTTCCGCCCAGCGCCTCGGCGCGCTCCAGCTCGCCGGCCTGGTTGGCGTCGAACAGAATCAACGGGTGCATGTTGCCGTCGCCGGCGTGGAAGACGTTGGCCACGCGCAAGCCGTATTCGGCCGACAGCGCGGCGATGCCCTTGAGCACCCCGGGCAGTTCGCGTCGCGGGATGGTGCCGTCCATGCAGTAATAGTCCGGTGAAATGCGCCCCACGGCGGGGAAGGCGTTCTTGCGCCCAGCCCAGAAGCGTACGCGTTCGGCCTCGTCAAGGGCCTGGCGCACCTCGGTGGCGCCGGCCTCGCCCAGCACTTGGCGCACGCGCTCGCAGTCTTCGTGCACGTCGGCTTCCACGCCGTCCAGCTCGCACAACAGAATCGCCTCGGCGGCCACCGGGTAGCCGGCGTGAATGAAGTCCTCGGCGGCGCGGATGGCCAGGTTGTCCATCATCTCCAGGCCACCGGGGATAATGCCGGCGGCAATGATATCGGCCACGGCGCGCCCGGCGTTTTCCACCGAGTCGAAGGCGGCCAGCAGCACCTTGGCCACCTGCGGCCTGGGCAGCAGGCGCACGGTCACTTCGGTGACCACGCCGAGCATGCCTTCGGAACCGGTGAACAGCGCCAGCAGGTCGAAGCCGGGGCTGTCGAGGGCGTCGCTGCCCAGGGTCAGGGGCTCGCCTGCCACGGTCAGCACCTCAAGCTTGACCAGGTTGTGCACGGTGAGGCCGTACTTGAGGCAGTGCACGCCGCCGGCGTTTTCGGCGACGTTGCCGCCGATGGAACAGGCGATCTGCGACGAGGGGTCTGGCGCGTAATACAGGCCGAACGGCGCTGCTGCCTGGGAAATCGCCAGGTTGCGCACCCCCGGCTGCACCCGGGCGGTGCGTGCCTGCGGGTCGATGTGCAGGATCTGGTTGAAGCGCGCCAGCACCAGCAGCACACCCTGCGCCAGCGGCAGGGCGCCGCCGGACAGGCCGGTGCCGGCGCCACGCGGCACCACCGGCACGTGGCGCTGGTGGCAGATGCGCAGAATGGTCTGCACCTCGTCCAGGTGCCGGGGCAGGGCCACCAGCAACGGCGTGGTGCGGTAGGCCGAGAGGCCGTCGCATTCGTAGGGCTTGAGGTCTTCGCTGCGGTACAGCAGGTCAAGGTCGGGCAGGGCGCCGATCAGCGCGTTGATCAGGCCCTGTTTGTCGACCTGCGGCAGGGCACCGTCCAGGCGCTCGTCGTGGAGGATGTTCATGGCCAGGCATCTTGTTGTTGTGATGCCTGCAAGCGTAGCAGTTGCGGTCGCCATGACGCGGCCTGGCGGCCGCTTGTAGCAGCTGCCGCAGGCGGCGTCCGGCGCCCCGGGTGGTCAGCGTTTCTTCTTGAAGAACTTGTTGATGTAGTACCCGGGGCTCAACAGGTCCTTGGGGCGTGGCTTGTAGTGGGTCTTGTGGCGCTGGTTGGGGTCGGCTGCGGGCAGGTCGGCGGTGTAGTAATACAGCGCGATGGAGCGCCGCGAGCGGTCCGGCGGGCAGGTCAGCGGCTCGGGGTGGCCGTGGTTGCTGTCGGGGTCGGTGTTGAAGATCACGCAGCGGTTGTACACCGGCAGCACCTTCTTCAGGCAGTTGCGCATGGGCTTGTCCCACAGCTCCAGGTGGCCGCCGTAGGCCTCTTCCCAGTCGGGGTTGAGGTAGATGATGGCGTTGATGCGCCGCTGCACCTTGAGCTTCTTGTTCAGGCGGAAGTCCGAGTGCACGCCCAGGAAGCCGCCCGCCTTGGTCTCGTGCAGGCCGCCACCGACGAAATACGGGTCGGGGATCAGCCCTTCGATGCCGGTCAGCTGTTCGAGGAAGCTGAGCATGGGCGCCGAGTTGAACACCGCGAACACCGACCGCAGATAGGGCGGGCATTCGTTGGGGCTGATCTGGCGCTTGAGCTGGCCCTTGTAGCCGCGCTCGTACAGGGTCTCGTTGGCGGTAGCTTCCACCGGGAACTCGGCGCAGATGCGCTGGATCAGCTCGTCGGGCAGAAAGTCATCGAGCACGATGTGCGCGAATGGCGACGCCGAACGGTATTCATCGGCCAGCGCCTGCCCCAGCTGGGTAGCGCCTGCAAGGTTGAAATCCAGTTCCGGCACGGCGGTGATGGGCAACGTGTGCATTGCAACTCCTTGAATGGGGGGCAGGGTTCAACCGTGCCAGCAGCGGTACCAGCCGTCGTGTTCGCTGACCTGCAGCTGGGTCTGGTACAGGTTCGACAGCTGCTCGCTGGTCAGCACCTGGGCCTTGGGCCCGTCGGCGATGATGCGGCCCTGGCTGATCAGCACCACGCGCTCGATCTCGGGGATGATCTCGTCGATGTGGTGGGTGGTGATGATCATCGCCCGGTCGTCGTGGCAGAAGTCGCGCATCAGGCTCAGCAGGCTGAGGCTGGCGCCCATGTCCAGGCCCGCAGTGGGCTCGTCGAGAATCAGCGCGCGCGGGTTGTGCACCAGCGCGCGAGCCAGCAGCAGGCGGCGTTTCTGCCCGGTGGACAAGCGCTGGAACATGCGTTGCTCGTCGATCTGCATGCCCAGCTGGGCCAGCAGCTCACGGGCGCGGGCCACCTGCTCGGCGTTGGGTTGCAGGTGCGCATGGCTGCCCATGGCGCCGAAGAAGCCGGAAATAACCACGTCCAGCGCCGAGGTGTAGGGCGTGTAGTCTTCCTGCATGTCCTGGGAGACGAAGCCGATCTTGGCGCGCAGATCCCACAGGTTGAAGGTTTCATGACCGAACAGGCGCAGGAAGCTGCCGGCGCGTTCCACCGGGTAGAGTTCGCGGTTGATCAGCTTGAGCAGCGTGCTCTTGCCAGCGCCATTGGGGCCCAGGATGGCCACGCGCTCGTTGTAGCCGATGTGCAGCGACAGCTGGTCGAACACGCGGTTTTCCTGTTGGAAGGCGGTGACCTGGTTCAGTTCGATCATGACAAGCCTTGGGCAAAGGGCGGGGGCGTCATTGAAGCAATCACGCGGCCTTATTGCAACGGGGGCTAGCGGTAGCCCTGCGCCTGCAAATCGAACAGCTGCGCATAGCGCCCGCCCGCCGCCATCAACTGCGGGTGGTTGCCTTCCTCCAGCACCCGGCCCTGGTCCAGCACCATGATGTGGTCGGCGCTGCGCACGCTGGAAAAGCGGTGCGAGATCAGCAGCGTCATGCGCCCGCGCGCATACTCGCGGAAGTGCTCGAACACCGCAGCCTCGGCGCTGGCATCCAGGGCGGCCGTGGGTTCGTCGAGGATCAGAATGTCCGCGTCGCGGCGCATGTAGGCGCGTGACAGCGCGACCTTCTGCCATTGCCCGCCCGACAGCTCCTGGCCGCCCACGAACCAGCGGCCCAGCTGGGTGGCGTAGCCGTGCTGCAGCTGCTCGATGAAGTCGGCGGCGATGCCTTGCGCCGCGGCATCGCGCCAGCGGCCCTGGTCATCGAAGGCGCGCACGTCGCCCACGCCCAGGTTCTCGCCCACGGTCATCTGGTAGCGGATGTAGTCCTGGAAAATCACCCCGATGCGTTGGTGCAGGGCGTGCTCGTCCCAGTCCTGCAGGTCGCTGCCGTCCAGCAGGATACGCCCCTGGCCCGGTGTATAGAGGCGGGTCAGCAGCTTGATCAGGGTGGTCTTGCCCGAGCCGTTCTCGCCCACCAGCGCCAGGCTGCGCCCCGGCGCCAGGTGCAGGTTGATGCCGCTGAGGGTATCGCGGCTGGCACCGGGGTAGCGGAACCCCAGCTGCTGGCAGCGCAGGCCATCGCCGGGCACCACGCCCTGCTTCAGCGTGCCGCGCGCCGGCGCTACCGGGTGGCCCAGGTACTCGTACAGGTCGGACAGGTACAGGCCGTCCTCGTACAGACCGGCGATGGCGCCCAGGCTGGCGCTGATAGCGCTCTGGCCCTGCTTGAACAGCACCAGGTACATGGTCATCTGGCCCAGGGTGGTCTGGCCGTCGATGGTGTCCAGCACCACCCAGGCATAGGCCAGGTAGAATGCCACGGTGCCCAGCAGGCCGAGGGCAAAGCCCCAGCCGTCGCGGCGCAGGGTCAGGCGGCGGTCTTCGGCGTACAGGCGGGTGAAGTTGTCGCGGTAACGCTGCAGCAACAGCGGCGCCAGGCCGAACAGCTTGACCTCCTTGGTGTGCGCCTCCTGCGACAGCAACGCCTCGAGGTAACCCTGCTGACGGGTTTCGGGCGCGCGGCGCTTGAACAGCCGGAAGGCGTCACCGGAAAAATGCGCCTCGGCAAAGAACACCGGCAGCGCGCCCAGCACCAGAATCGCCAGGGCCCAGGGCGAGAAATGCACCAGCAGCACTGCGAAGCTGATCAGCGAGATCAGGTTCTGCACCAGCCCCAGGCCCTTGGTCACCAGCCCCAGCGGCCGGGTGGAGGCGTCGCGGCGCACGCGCACCAGCTTGTCGTAGAAGGCCGAGTCCTCGAACTGCAGCAGCGACAGGGTCTGCGCCTTTTCCAGGATCAGCAGGTTGACCTTCTGCCCCAGTTGCACCCGCAGCAGCGCCTGCTGCACCGACAGCCCACGCTGCGCCGCCGCCAGCAGGCCCAGCACGCCAGCCTCCGCCAGCACATAGCGCAGCACCGGCCACAACGGCGCCTGGCCGCTGCTGGCGTGCAACTGCATAGCCGCCAGCACGGCATCGACAATGCGCTGGCCAATCCACGCCGCCAGCGCCGGCAGCATGCCCGCCGCCAGCGTAGCCAGCACCAGCCCGGCAAACAGCGGGCGCGAGGTGCTCCACACCAGCGCTACGGCGCGGCGGGCCTGGTCGGGAAACGTGGTGAAGCGATCAACAACAAGCATGCAGGAAGCAATTCCCCAGGAAAAAACGCGCGCCCACTGTAGCAGCTGCCGCCAGGCGGCGTCCCGGCACACCGCGCTGCGCCCGGTTCTGACGCGGCCTGACGGCCGCTGCTACGGGGGTGGGGATCGACGGCGGTGCAGCAGGGCCAGTATGCCCAGCAGCTGGATCACGGCGATCGCCCCCAGCACCTTCCATCCCGTGGCACCCAGCGTGCACAGCCAACCCACCAGCCACACCAGCCCCACCACGCACGCCGGCACCAGGCACAGCACGTACGCCGCTCGGATCAGCGTCCGATACCGGTGGATCCAGGTGGGGGCGGCTTCCATGTGCGCATGGTCGTCCAGTGCGCTGAGGCCCTGCAACAGCTCGATGAGCATATCCAGCATGGTGTGTCAGCGGCCTACCTGCAAAAGAACCAACTGTAGCAGCTGCCGCCAGGCGGCGTCCGGGTGCCACGACTCTATGTCTCGGCCCAACGGCCCCAGATTATCGCTGGTAACAATTCGCGCCTAGGTCCAGTCAGGCCACGGCGGCTATCATGCCGGCCCTCAGTTGTTTCGATTCGAGGCGGCACAATGTGGGAAGCAGGGAAGCTATGGGCGTTGACGGATAAAGTAGGGACGGTGCTTACCATCGTCAGTTTTTTCCTGACGGTGGGCATCTTGTTGTGCGCGGAATCAATAAGCAGCAGTTTGAAAAACAAGGTCAGGGTACCTGAAGCGATTTTCGAACTGTCGGGGCTCATGACGGACATGCGCGCGGTGCTAAGGGCCTGGGACCCTGCTGAAGGTGAAAGTGAGGCTGGCAGACAAGAGTTGAATGTTCTGATGCATCAGGCTGTCGCTTATCTGCAAAACATACGGCCCAGGTTGGACCCCCTCCAGAAGAACAGTGCTGACGAAGCGTTGCACACCATCGTCAGGACGACGGGTTACCTATGGTGGAAGCAAAAACAGTATCACGCATTCTCATCATCTCGCGCCTGGGATGTTCATAACAAGTTGCAGGGCTTTTCGGTTCACCTCAAAACCCTTGTAAAAGATAGATCGGCGGGTGGTATATGAGAGACAGGTTGGCAGGCAATTTGATCCTGAAGCTTATCGAGGAAACTTCACGCCGCTCGATCGCGTGGTCCATCGAGGAAGTACCGGAGTGGTTTGGCGGAGACTCGGATGAAATGATCAACCTGTTTCTCGTTACTTCCTATCGGCAGCAACGCATAGCGCTCTATGAGGCCAGGTTCAGGCATTTTGTCGATGAACAGAACTTTAGCTGGCTCTCCAACGTGCGCATCGCCCTGCTGGATAACGCTGGACGCCTGTTGTGGCGATATGAGGGCGATGACAAGGAGCTGCAGGAGCTGTTCCAGGACGCTCGCAGGTCGCTCGCCGAGGTTGACGCTTTTCTGAAACAGTTTCGTACGCTTTAAGCGTGAAGGCCTTGGTTCTCGGCCTTCACTACACATCCTGCAATACGCGCTTTTGAGCAGTTAAATTCCGGAGGCCAGCGGCCTCACTCCCCACCCTTCATCCGCCGCGCCACCAGGTACAGCCCCAGCCCCACCAGCGCCGTGGCGGCGCCAATGTAGCCGGTGCTGGTCCAGCCCAGCCCTGCGGTAATCGCCATGCCGCCCAGCCACGGGCCCAGGGCGTTGGCCAGGTTGAAGGCCGCGTGGTTGGAGGCGGCGGCAAGGCTCGGCGCCTCGTGGGCGATGTCCATCAGGCGGATCTGCAGCGGCGAGGCCAGCGCCACCATCGTGCCCACCAGGCCAATGCCCAGCATCACACCGGGCAGTGAACCTGCGGCGACGGGGAACAACAGCAGCACGGCCATGGACCATACCAGCAGCAGCCCGACGGCGCGGAAGCCCAGGCGGTCGAACAGTTTGCCGCCGGCTATGTTGCCGATGATGCCGCCCACGCCAAACGCGGCCAGGCCGAAGGGAATCCATTCCGGCGCCACGCGGGTGACGTCGAGCATGGTCGGCGCCAGGTAGCTGAACACGCAGAACATGCCGGCGAAACCAATGGCGCCGATGCTCAATGCCATCCAGATCTGCGGCTGTTTGAACGCGCGCATCTCCTTGCGTGGGTCGCTGCGCGGCTCGTCATGGCGGTCCGGCACGAAGCGCCAGATCAGCGCGATGGTAGCGATGGCAATCGCGCCCACCAGGGCGAATGCCGAGCGCCAGCCGAAGAATTGCCCCAGGAAGGTGGCGATGGGGTTGCCCAGCAGCATGGCCAGGGTCAGCCCCATCATCACCCGTGCCACGGCGCCAGCGCGCTTGTTGGCGGGCACCATGCTGGAGGCAACCACCGCCGCTATCCCGAAGAACGCGCCGTGGGGCAGGCCGCTGATGAAGCGGAATGCCACCAGGCTGCCGAAGGTGGGGGTGAAGGCCGTGGCCAGGTTGCCGATGGCATACAGCGCCATCAGCAGCATCAGCAGGTGCTTGCGCAACAGCTTGGCACCCAGGATGGCCAGCAGTGGCGCGCCCACCATCACGCCCAGGGCGTAGGCGCTGATGGCGTGGCCCACCTGCGGTTCGCTGAGGTGCAGGTTGGTGGCGATGTCGGGCATCAGGCCCATGATGGCGAACTCACCGGTGCCGATGGCGAAACTGCCCACCGCCATGGCGGCTTCCATTTTGGCGGCGGCGCGCGCAGGCAGTACAAGCCCCGGGGATTGCTGGATGGTCATGCGTCGCTCCGTTCTTCAGGGCTGGCAACAGGGAAAACCGCCAATGATAGCGAAATGGCGTCAAGAGCGTCTAGAACGGGGTTTTACGCAGGAGTTCCACGCACACGTGGCTACGGCGGACTTGCGGCGGCGTGCTTGTGCCGCCGGCAGCGTTCGGAGCAATAACGTACCTCATCCCAGCACCGCGCCCATTTCTTGCGCCAGGTGAACGGCAGCCCGCATACCGCGCAGGTCTTGACTGGAAGCTGGCTTTTGTTCAAAAAGTTCTCCTGTGTCCTTCAACCACCGAGGAACCGCCATGTTCAGTCACATCACCCTTGGCAGCAACGACCTGCCCCGGGCGCTGCACTTCTACGAGCAGGTGTTGAAACCGCTGGGCATAACCTTGCTGGCGCACCGCTTCAACCCCGAACGGGTGTTGTTCAGCCGGCCTGCCGACTCAGCCAATACCGTGTTCTGCGTCTACAGCCCGCTCGACGGCGAACCGGCCACGGTGGGCAATGGCACCACGGTGGCTTTCGAAGCGGCCTCACGCGCCCAGGTCGATGAGTTCCATGCCGTGGCCATGGCACTGGGGGCCACGGATGAAGGCGCGCCAGGCATTCGTGCGCATTATGCGCCCGATTACTACGGGACGTACGTGCGCGACCTGGACGGCAACAAGATCTGTTGCGTGTGCCACGCTAGCGGGTCAGTTTCAGCCAGGAATTGACTTTGCCGGTATTCGGGTCGACGAACCAATAGCCGTCACCCGCCACCTTCACCTGGCTGCATTCTGTGGGGTAGTCCTTCATGATGATGCATACCGTGCCATCCTTCAGCGTCCACCTCTCGGTCTCCGGCGGCTGGGGACTCATGGTAAATACATCAGTGCCATCGGCGGCGAAGACCAGCGAGTAGGGGTTGCCCGTACGCGTAGTGCCATAGAACGTCTTGCCCACCAACGCATCCCGCACCTGCCCATCGGTCAGGGCTGTCGCGCCCGGCGGCACGGGCGGTGGTTCATGGCTGCCGGGGCTGGCGCAGCCGGCCAGCAGAAGGATCAACGAGGCGGCGGCGAGCTTGTTGTTATTCATGGCACACCCTCTTCAAACGGCCGAAAAGGATTTTTTCGGCGTAAATCAAAGCCTAGATGAACGCATTCCCATCCGGGATCCATTGCGCCGAACGGTTGACGTCCACGCACCTTCGGCCCTCGACTACACTTAATGTCCCCTGCGTAATATTGCTTACAGGAGGGTGCGAAATGGACGAGGCAAAACTCAACGAGTTCATGGGCAGGCTGGTGTCCGACATGGGCGCCGCCGCCATGCTCGCCAACGTGATTCTGGGCGACGAACTGGGGCTGTACCAGGCCATGGCCGACAGCCAGCCCGTGACCCCGCAGGCACTCGCCGCCAGGACCGGCTGCAACCAGCGCCTGGTGCACGAATGGCTCAACGCCCACGTGGCGGCAGGCTACATGGAGCATCAGGACGGCCTGTTCGTGCTGCCCGAAGAGCAGGCCCTGGCGCTGGCCATCGAGGACTCGCCGGTGTACGTCGCCGGCGGCATGATGGTGGTGGCGTCGATGTTCCATGACAAGGACAAGCTGGTGGCCGCCATGCGCGGCAATGGCGGCCTGGCCTGGGGCGACCACCACCCGTGCATGTTCAGCGGCACCGAGCGTTTTTTCCGGCCCGGGTACAAGTCATTCCTGGTGGCGCAATGGCTGCCGGCGCTGGATGGGGTGGTGGCCAAGCTCGCCGCTGGCGCCAAGGTGGCCGACATCGGCTGTGGCCACGGCGCCTCCACCATCGTCATGGCGCAGGCGTTCCCGGCCTCGCGCTTCAGCGGCTTCGACTACCACGCGCCGTCCATCACCACCGCCACGCAACGCGCCAGGGACGGTGCCGTGGATGACCGCGTGCACTTCACCCAGGCCACGGCGAAGGACTTTCCCGGCAGCGATTACGACCTGATCTGCTACTTCGACTGCCTGCATGACATGGGCGACCCGGTGGGCGCGGCGCAGCACGCCTACCAGGCGCTGAAACCGGACGGCACGGTGTTGCTGGTGGAACCCTACGCCAACGACACCCTGGAGCAGAACATCAACCCGGTGGGCCGGCTGTTCTACGCTGCGTCCACCTTCATCTGCACGCCCAACTCGCTGTCCCAGGAAGTGGGCCTGGGCCTTGGCGCCCAGGCCGGCGAGGCGCGCCTGCGCGACGTTTTCAGCGCCGCAGGATTCAGCCAGTTCCGCAGGGCCACGGAGACGCCGTTCAACCTTATTCTTGAAGCGCGCAGGTGACCTCACAGGAAAACGATAATCCAGTATATTGACATTTAAGTTCTATATACTGGATTATCGCCGGACCTTCTCGCTCCGGCATCTTCATGGACATCAACACCCGTATCGCCACTCGCGTCAGCACCTTGCGCAAAGCCCTGCGCCTATCTTTGGAAGCGCTGGCGGAAAAAAGCGACGTCAGCCGCTCGATGATCTCCCTGATCGAACGCGGGCAAAGCAGCCCCACCGCCGTGGTCCTGGAAAAACTTGCCACTGCGCTGGGCGTGCCATTGTCCGCCTTGTTCGAGGCGCCGGCCGAAGAGGCAGGGCAGTTGCTGCGCGCCGCCGACCAGCTGCAATGGCGTGACCCGCAATCGGGCTACATCCGCCGCAACGTATCGCCCAGCGGCGCGCAGTCACCCATCCAGCTGGTGGAGGTGCAGTTCCCGGCAGGTGCGTCGGTGGCCTATGAAACGTCCACTCGCGATGTGCGGGTCGATCAGCAGGTGTGGCTGCTGGCCGGGCGCATGGACATTCATGTCGGCGAGCAGCGGTATCAGCTCGCGACCGGTGACTGCCTGGCGTTCGCCCTGGAGCAACCGACCCGCTTTCACAACCCGCATGCCGAACCGGCACGCTACGCGGTGATCATCGTCACCGACCACCGACGCTAAGGACAGCCCCATGCTCATTAAACGCCTGGCCCACCTCGACGACGCCACCTGCGCGCAACTCGCCGACATTCTGATTGATTGCGTGGAAGGTGGCGCCTCGGTCAGCTTCATGCTGCCCTTGTCGCGTACCCGCGCTGAAGCCTTCTGGCAGGGCCTGCGCGCCAGTATTGCCGCTGGCGAGCGGGTGTTGCTGGTGGCCGAGGACGAACACGGGCAATTGCTGGGCACCGTGCAAGTGGTGCTGGCCCAGCCGGAAAACCAGCCGCACCGCGCCGACATCGCCAAGCTGCTGGTGCACCGTCGCGGCCGCCGGTTGGGGGTAGGGCGAGCGTTGATGGAGGCGGCAGAGCGCGAAGCCATCGAAGAGGGCAAGGGCGTGCTGGTGCTGGACACCGCCACCGGCGGCGAAGCCGAACGCTTGTACCAGCGCCTGGGCTGGCAGGTGACGGGGCAGGTGCCCGGGTATGCGCTGTGGCCGGCGGGCGGGCTGTGCGCGACAACGATTTTCCATAAGTGGGTAGGTGGTTTCCAGTAAGGCGACCACCCCCCGTAGCAGCTGCCGCAGGCTGCGTCCGGCCCCCACCCGCCTACCCGCAACGCCAATGCCGTGGCTTGCACAACCACGCGCATCGAGCCTTGCCAAGCCCACCCTCCAAAGTTAATGATATGCATTACCAATGACTTTCCCCGGTCGATGTCGATGCCTGATCTTCCTCATACCCCTGCCATCGGCGCGCTTTACGCCCAGCACCACGGCTGGCTCAAAGGCTGGCTGCGGCAACGCACCCGCTGCAGCGAGCAGGCGGCGGACCTGGCGCAGGACACCTTTGTGCGCTTATTGCTGCAACGCGAGACCGCCATTCTGCGCGAGCCCCGAGCCTATCTGAGCAACATTGCCCGCGGTTTGCTGATCGACAAGCTCCGCCGCCGGCTGCTCGAAGACGCCTACCTGGAAGCCCTGGCCTGTGCCCCCGAGCCGGTCGATATTTCGCCCGAGCAGCGCCTGCTGCTGATCGAAAGCCTGATGGAAATTGACCGTCTGCTCGACGGCCTGGGCCCGCGCACCCGTGAGATTTTTCTCATGGCGCAGCTCGACGGCCTCAGCTACGTGGAAATCGGGCGCCGCCTGCAAGTGTCCGTCACCACCGTGAAAAAGCACGCGGCGCGCGCCATGACCCACTGCCTGCTGTTGATGGAAGACTGAGCCATGCTGCCCAAACCCCTGGACCTGGCCACGCTTGAGTCTGCCGCCGGCTGGTACGTGGACCTGCGCGCGGACGCCGATGACCCTGCGCTGCGGGCGGCCCACCAGCACTGGCTGGCCACGGATGCCCGGCATCGCCGGGCGTGGGACCGCGTGCAACGCCTGCAGGGCAAGTTCGATGAGCTGGCGAGCCCGTCGCTTGCCCGCGCCACCATGAAGGGCGCCGGGGCCAGGCGCCGCGACGTGCTCAAAGTGCTGGGCATACTGCTGGCGGCAGGCGCTGCTGGGCCACTGGCCTGGCATTCCGCCGCCGGCACGCGCTGGGCGGCGGACGTGCGCACGCAAACCGGTGAGCGCCGGCTGATCCGCCTGGAAGATGGCAGCCAGTTGCAGCTCAACACCGCTACGGCCGTGAACATCCGTTTCAGCGAGACCTTGCGCAAAGTGGTGCTGGTTTGTGGCGAGATCATGATTGAAACGGCGCAGGACCCCCGGCAGCGGCCTTTTGTGGTGCACACCGACGCGGGTAGCCTGCGCGCATTGGGCACGCGTTTCGTGGTGTATAGCGACGCGGCCGGCACACGCCTCAGCGTCATCAGCCACGCGGTGGAGGTGCGCCCCGCGCAGCAGCCGCAGGTCATGGCCACCGTAACGGCCGGGCAACAGCTCGGTTTCACCGCTGCCGCCCTGGGTGTTGTCGCGCCTGCAGACCCACAAGTGGACGCCTGGACGCGCAACATGCTGGTGGTCAGCAACTGGCGCCTGGCGGATTTTGTCGCGCAGGTGCAGCGCTACCGCCCGGGGTACATGAGTTGCGCGCCAGCGGTCGCCCCGCTGCGGATCTCGGGCGCCTTCAACCTGGGCAGTACCGACGCGATTCTGGAAAACCTGTGCCGGACACTGCCGGTCAGGGTCCGGCAGTTCAGCCCTTATTGGGTACGCATCGAAGCGGCATGAGCCTGGGGGTTATCGATTCGAATTCTCGTTCGGCTAGATAGGTAGGGGCGCTCAGACGCCTGCCACTGCCAACGAAGACAAGGAAACAGGATGTCCCTGCAATCAAGCACCGTTTACCGCCGTGCAACCTCCGCCAACCCTTTGCAACCTTGCCTGCGGCGCGCCGTGCATGCCGCGGCGTTCGGCCTAGCGGTGGGTGTGGGGTTGCCCGCGATGCTCGCCAGCACGACGGCTGCGGCCCAGGCCGAGGTCGCGCGTGAAGTGGCATTCGCCATTGCCGCCGGGCCGCTGGAGCAGGCGCTGGCGCAGTTCGCCGCCACTGCCGGTATCAGCGTCTCGTTCGAACCGGGTATCACCCACGGTCGCCAATCACCTGGGCTCAACGGCCGGTTCACGGTCGACCAGGGCTTGCGCCAACTGCTGGCGGGCACCGGTGTCGAGGGTGCCCGGCTGGCCAACGGTGGCTACGCGCTCAGCCTCGCGCCGTCCGCCAGCAATGCCCTGGAGCTGGGCACCACCACCATCAACGGCCAAGGCATGGGCGAGATGACCGAGAACACCGGTTCCTACACCACCGGGGCGGTGAGTGTCGGTTCCAAGACCCCGACCAGCCTGCGCTACACCCCGCAGTCGGTCACGGTGATGACCAGCCAGGCCATCCAGGACCGCGACGTCACCAGCCTTGAGGATGCGTTGCGGCTGACCCCGGGGGTCACCGTGCAGAAAACCACCAGCGACACCTACGAGTTCTACTCGCGTGGCTTCAACATTGACAACATCCAGATTGATGGCGCCGCGCCCATGGCGTTGTCGTCGGTGGCCACCAGTTTCTATTCGCGCAAGCTGTACAACCTGGCCGAGTACGACCACATCGAAGTGCTGCGCGGTGCCGGTGCGCTGTTCGGTGGCGTGGGCGACCCGGGCGGGGTAGTGAACCTGGTGCGCAAGCGCGCGTTGCCGGACTTCCAGCTGAAGTTCGAAGCGGCCGCCGGCACCTGGGACAATTACCGCAGCCAGCTGGACCTGACGGGGCCGCTGACGGATGACAAGCGTGTGCGCGGCCGCCTGGTCACGGCCTACACCGACCGCCAATACTTCACCGACAAGCTGGCGACGCAAAAGCCCACGGTATACGGGGTGCTGGAGTTCGACCTGGACCCGGCCACCACCTTCACCCTGGGCGGCATGTACGAGGAGGCGCACTCGAACAGTTCGCTGGGGCTGCCGCGCTATACCACCGGCGCCGACATCGGCCTGCCGCGCCACACCAGCCTGGGGCAGAACTGGTCCTATATGGACAACACGTCCCAGGAGATCTTCACCAAGCTGGACCACTACTTCGATAACGACTGGAAGCTCAACGTCTCGTACACCAACACCCGTGACGCGGGCAAGGCGCAGGCGGCGGTCACCGGTAACGCGGTGAACCCGGTGACCCTCGCAGGCCCTGTGTGGCGTGCCAGTTACAACGTCTATTCCACCAGCCAGGACCTGATCGACAGCAACCTTTCCGGTACCTTCGATGCCTTCGGCCGCCAGCATGATTTCGTCCTGGGCGCGGACTACCAGCGCGTCACCAGCCGCTGGCAAGGGTCAGGGGCGTTCACCGGCACCGGCGTGGCGCTGGATATCTTCGACCCCGGCTACTGGAAACCCACGTCTATCTCCCTGGTGACGCCGCGCGACTACAGCCCCAATACCCAGGAGCAGTACGGGCTGTACTCACGGGTGTCGCTGCACCTGGCCGAGCCGTTCCGGCTGATCCTGGGCGGGCGGCTGGCGCGTTACCACTTCGAACAGGTGTACACCAACGCCGGCGTGGTGCAGAGCGACATCGACATGCGCGAGCCCACGCGGTTCGTGCCGTTCGCCGGCGCCACCTATGACCTCGATGAGCACTGGTCGCTGTACAGCAGCTACTCGAAAATCTTCAAGCCACAGCAGAGTTACCTCAAGGGGCCGGTAGGCAGCGGGCAGGTGCTCGATCCGCTGGTGGGCAACACCTATGAGGTCGGTATCAAGGGCGAGCTGTTCGACGGCCAGCTGAACACTGGCGCGGCGGTGTTCTACACCAAGCGCAAGAACGGCGCGACACTGGACACCCAATACCCCGAGGCCAGCGTGCTGTACGGCGGCAGTTGCTGCTACGTGAACGAGGGTGAGGTGGTGAGCAAGGGGATTGAACTCGAGGCCTCGGGCGAGCTGATGAAAAACTGGATGCTCATGACCAGTTACGTCTACAACTACAACCGCAACCGGACCGCCGGCAGCGCGTTGAGCACCATCACGCCCAGGCACCAGGCCAAGGTCTGGAGCACCTACCAGCTACCGGGCGAGCTGGCCGACTGGACGGTGGGTGGCGGCGTCGACCTGCAGAGCGCCACGTACGTCAGCGGCACTTCGGTGCAGGTCGATGGCAACGGCAACGTGGTTGCCAGCGGCATTCCATTCGACTACAAGCAAAGTGGCTATGCGATCTGGAGTGGGCTGCTCAAATACCGCGTCGACAACCATTGGACGGTTGCCCTGAACGCCAACAACCTCTTCGACAAGACCTACTACCAGACGGTCTCCAGCGCGGCGAACGGTAACTTCTATGGCGACCCCAGGAACTACATGCTGACCCTGCGGGGCGAGTTCTGACAGCAATTGCCTGTGTTCGGCCGCTGCTACAGGTGCCGCGCGCTGGCCCCGGCGTACACTGAAGATCTTCAGCGTGGAAAAGGGCCAGCGCAGCCTCCGGCAGCGGCTACACCAAACCGCGTAGCAGCTGCCGCAGGCTGCGTCCGGCTACGGCGCGGTATACCTGGGGATGCGCGGTGTGTTCGGACGCGGCCTAGGGGCCGCTGCTACGGGTGCGGTGCGCGATCTGTAGCAGCAACTGTCTTGAAATGGCGTCGTCTGCATCGCGACTAAAGTCGGCTCCTACGCCGTACGTGGTAGGAGCCGGCCTTGGCAAGGGGTATCCGCATTCGCGTGGCAGCTGCCGCAGGCTGCGTCCGGCTATGCCGCGGTATGCCTGGGGATACGCGGTGTGTTTGGACGCGGCCTGGGGGCCGCTGCTACGGGTGCGGTGCGCGATCTGTAGCAGCAACTGTCTTGAAATGGCGTCGTCTGCATCGCGACTAAAGTCGGCTCCTACGCCGTACGTGGTAGGAGCCGGCCTTGGCCGCGATGCAGGCGGCGCGGTCCATGGGGTAACCGCATTCGCGTAGCAGCTGCCGAAGGCTGCGTTCGGCGGCGGTCCTGCGTTGCTCCAGGACGCGGCCTCCGGCCGCTGCTACAGGTGCCGCGCGCGATCTGTAGCCGCTGCCGCCAGGCTACACCAAACCGCGTAGCAGCTGCCGCAGGCTGCGTCCGGCTATGCCGCGGTATGCCTGGGGATATGCGGTGTGTTTGGACGCGGCCTTTGGCCGCTGCTACGGCTTTAGAAGTCCCAGCGGGTGGTGAGCATCACGTTGCGCGGTTCACCGTACACGGCCGAATTATAGAAGCCGATGTTGGTGTAGTAGTACTTGTCGAACAGGTTGTTGAGGTTCACCGTGGCCGACAGTTGCGGGGTGATCTGGTATTTGGTCATCAGGTCCGCCACCCAGTAGGCCTTCTGCTCGAAGGTTTCATACTCGTCATGGGGCGAGTTCCAGATCGCCTGCCAGGCCTTGCTCTGCCAGCGGCCGCCACCGCCCACGGTCCATTGGCTGAGTGCACCCGGCAGGTTGTAGGTGGTGTACAGGGTGAGCTGGTTCTCGGGTTCGAAGGTCGAGATTTTCTCGTTGTTGTCGTCGCGCACCACCTTGTGGGTGAAGCCGGCCTGCAGTTGCCAGCCCTTGGCCAGTTGCCCGGACACCTCCGCCTCGAAGCCCTTGGTTTGCGCGTCCGTGCCCTTGAAAGCGTAGTTGGGCGGCGTGGGGTTCTGGTTGTTGTAGGCGTCATCCGAGACCGGGCGGTTGCTTTCCTTCACCTGAAAATACGCCAGGCTGGCGTTGAGGCGGCCGTCGAAGAATTCGCCCTTGATGCCGGTTTCATAGTTCTCGCCCTCATCGGGGTCGATCAACTTGCCGTTGCGGTCGAGGTTGTAATAGTCCTGCGGGATAAAGATGTCGGTGTAGCTGGCATACACCGAGAAGTTCTTCGTCAGGTCGTAGACGGCGCCCGCATACGGAATGATCCGGCCGTTCTCGCGGTAGGTGTCGGTGGTGCCGGTGAGGGTGTAGTTCACCAGCCGCCCGCCGAGGATGAAATGCAGGTCGTCGGTGACCGCCAGGCGTGTGGCCAGGTAGAGGCCGGTCTGGCGAATCACGTCGTCATTCACCATCTGCGCCGTGCCCCAATAGGGTTTGTCGACGTTGCCGTGCCAGTTGTAGAAGTCCAGCTGGTTACCGCTTGGGAAGGTCACGTCCCAGTAGCCCTTGCCATCCCAGTGGGCCTTGCTGATGGAGCCGCCCAGCACCACCTCGTGCTCGCGGCCGAACAGGTTGAACGGGCCGCTGACATAGGCATCGGCGGCGTCGCTGGTGGTTTCGCCGCGGTAGCGCTGGGCGGTGATGTGGGCGGTGCCGTCAGCCTCCGGGGTGTTGCCCTGGATAGTGCCCATCTGCGCGTCGTAGCCGTTGAGCTTGTGGTCCAGCTGCAGCTTGCTCACCCAGCCATCGCCCAGCTGATGCTCGACGGTGGCGAACAGCGTGCGCGTGTACTGCCGCCAGCTGCTCCAGTCGGCGGCGTTGCTGAACGAACGCTTGACGCTGTTGCGCTCGCCCTCGGCGTTGATGAGCGGGAAGCTGCCCGACCAGGTGGAACCGCGCGGGGTGTTGTCCTGGTAGTCACCGCCCACGGTCAGCAGGGTGTCGGGTGACAGGTCGAATTCGAGGATGCCGTAGTACACCTCGGCCTTGCTGCTGTAGCGGTCCATGAACGACTGCTTGTCCTGGAGGGCGGCGACGGCGCGGCCACGGACATTGCCGGTGGGCGTGAGGGGGCCGCTGACGTCCACCTCGCTGCGGTAGTTGTCCCAGGAACCGGCGCCCAGGCTTACGTGGCCCTGGAAATCGGCCGTGGGTTTCTTGCGGATGAGGTTGATGGTCGCGCCCAGCGAGCCTGCGCCCACCAGCAGGCCGGGCGAGCCCTTGAGCACTTCGATGCGATCGTAGATGGCCATGTCGCTGAGCGTATTGCCCGCCGAGTAGCCGACGTTGCGCACTGCCGAGGGTATGCCGTCGTATTGGAAATTGTTGATGGAGAAGCCGCGGGCGTAGTAGTTCGAGCGGTCGCTGTCGTACGCCGACACGGTGATGCCTGGCGTGTGCCGCATCACGGCATCGACGTTGTCCAGGGCGAAGTCGTCCATGTGCTGGCGGGTCACCACCGTCACCGACTGCGGGGTTTGCCGGGGGCTGAGCACCAGGCGGGTGGCGGTGCCCAGCAGGCCGGGGGTGTAGGAGCCGGTGCCCTCGGTGATGTTGCCCAACTGGTTGCTGGTAATTTCGGTAGGCGCCAGGTCCAGCGCAGCGCTGGCGGGTGCCGCCGGCACCAGCACGAAACCGTCGGGCTGTTGCACCGCGTCCAGGCTGCTGGCTGCCAGCAGTTGGTGCAGCGCCTCGTCGGCGGTGAAGCGCCCGTGCAGGCCGGCGCTGCGCTTGCCGGCCAGCAGCTGTGGGTCAACGACGATGTTGACGCCGATGCTGCGGCTCAATTGGGTCAGGGCACTGTCCAGGCTGCCGGCCTGGATGTCGATCTGCAGCGGGTCGGCCGCCTGGGCCAAAGGGGCGCAAAGCCCGCCCAGGCTGCCGCAGAGCAGGGCGCGGCGCAGGGCCAGGTTGAGCAGCCGGGGGCGAAACGAAAGGGTGGCGCGCTGGGTCACGTCGGGAATCTCGATGGCAAGGAATGGGGCGTTCATGTAGCTATGCCGTCCCAGCTCCCAAACTCCATCAGCGTGCGTGAAGTATTTTTTCAAGCGGCGCTCACGCGCAGCCAGTAACGGCTGACCTGGCGCACCCGCCAGCCGTACGCCCGGGCGATCAGCGCAACGGATTGCTCGGGGTTCACCGTGCTGAAATTGCCACTCACCGGTGCATTGGCCAGCGTGGCCTCCCACCCCAGGTAGCCGACGCGATAGCGCCCCAGTTCCGCCAGCACCTGCGACAGCGGCAGGCTACGGGCGATCAACATGCCGTCGCGCCAGGCACCATGCTCTGCGCCAGGGGCGGGCAGCGGCCGGGCGCCGGCCTTGCCCACCAGCCATTGCTCGCCGGCGGCAACCGGGAACGGCGCCCCGGCGGCCTTGGCGGTGACCATGACCAGGCCCTGGGCGACCGTGACGCAGGTGCCGTGGGCCATCAGCCGCGCTTCGAAGCGGGCGTCGGTGGCTGCCACTTCGCAGTCCGGTGTTTCCAGGCGCCACGGTTGCGGGTTGCCAGGGGCCGTGGCCAGGGCCAGTTCACCGCGCAACAGCGTCAGCCGGTGCACCTCTTCCAGCGCCAGGCTGGCGGCGCTGTCGGTGTTCAGGTCCAGCACGCTGCCATCGGGCAGGGTCCAGCGCCGGTGTTCGCCGGTGCGCGTGCTGTAGTCGGCGATCAGCCGTTGCCAGGGCGCCTGGCGCTCGGCGGTCCAGCCGGTGGCGCCCACGGCCGTCGCCAGCATCGCAAACTTGAGTAGCTGGCGCCGCTGCAGGCGGGTGTCGGGTAGTTTGTTCAGGGTGGCGCGCGCAGCCTGCGCCGGCAACGCGGCAAACTGGCCGTTCAGGCTTTGAATGCGCAGCCATGCGCTGCGGTGCAGTTCATCCGCCGCCAGCCAGCGTTCGAACGCCTGGCGCGCCTGGGCGTCAGGGGTGTTGAAGGTGATTTTCAGCGACCAGCCGATGGCGGCGTCGAGCACCGCCGGGGGGATTTTCGGCGAAATGCGGCTCACGACAGGTCATCGCCGAAGGTCGCCGCGTAGCACTGGCGCAACGCCTGGGCGATGTAGCGCTCGACGCTGGGCACCGAGACGCCCAGCTCGCGGGCGATGGCGGGGCATTTCAGGCCGTCCAGCTGGGCCAGCAGGAACGCCTGGCGGACGATGGGGCGCAGGGTGTCGAGCAGGCGGTCGATGGTCATCAGCGCCTCGATCACCAACAGCCCGGTCTGCGGCGAAGGCGCCTCCTGGGCCGGCAACTCGGCCACGGTTTCAAGCCACGCCCGCTCTATGTCCCGGCGCCGCCACAGGTCGATTACCAGCCCACGTGCCACGGTGTGCAGGTAGGCGCGTGGCTGCGCCAGGGGCTGCAGCTTGCGCCGTTGCAGCAGCCGCACGAAGGTGTCCTGGGCAAGGTCGGCGGCATCCGCCGTGTTGCTCAGGCGCTGGTACAGCCACCCGCGCAGCCAGGCACTGTGGTCACGGTAGAGTTGTTCGACGAGTGCCGGGTGGTCGGAGCGCTGCATGGCGGATCCTGCGAGAGGTCTATTTGATAAACGATCGCATTATCATCTGTCATGTGGCGATTGGGAAGTGGGGCGGTGTTGTCGGACGCGGCTTGTGGGAGCTGGCTTGCCA
This sequence comes from Pseudomonas sp. JC1203, assembly GCF_056175065.1. Taxonomy (NCBI): domain Bacteria; kingdom Pseudomonadati; phylum Pseudomonadota; class Gammaproteobacteria; order Pseudomonadales; family Pseudomonadaceae; genus Pseudomonas; species Pseudomonas sp. JC1203. The sequence continues at coordinate 418,089 of NZ_JBWCAM010000003.1, read as the reverse complement.
GCGAGCTGTTGGGGCCATAAAAGTTCGCTGGCAAGCCAGCTCCCACAAAGACAGGTGCCGGTAGGTTCTACCAGCTGTACTTGACGCTGGTCAGCAAGGTGCGGCGCAGCCCTGGGTAGCACTCGTAGGTGTCGTCGCAGGTGGCGACGTATTCGGTGTTCAACAGGTTCTGCGCGTTCACCGACAGGGTCAGGTGCTGGTTGATCGGGTAGCTGGCCCCGGCATCGAACAAGGTGTAGTTGTCGATGTGGAAGGTGTTGGCGTTGTCGCCGTACAGCGCGCCGGTGTAGCGCGCGCCGCCGCCCAGGCTGAGGCCGTCCAGCAGGGTGTCGTGGAAGGTGTAGTTCAGCCACGCCGACGCCATGTGCTTGGGAACGTTGGCCGGGCGGTTGCCCTGGTCGCCGTTGTTGCTCTTGGTGATCTCGGCATGGGTGTAGGTGTAGGAGGCCAGCAGGTCCCAGTTGCGGTCCAGGCGCGCCTTGACCTCGGCCTCGATGCCATGTGACTGCTGCTCGCCGGAGGCCACCGAGAAGCCGGTGGTCACGCCGCCTACCAGCTGGTTGGTGAGCACGTTGGTCTTGGTCAGGTCGTAGGCGGCCACGGTCATCAGGATGGCGTCGCTTGGCTGGTACTTCACGCCCACTTCCCACTGGTGCGCCATGCTCGGGTCGAAGGCGCTGCCGGTGCTGCTGGTGCCGGTGTTGGGGTTGAACGACTCGGCGTAGCTGACGTACGGCGCCAGGCCGAAGTCGGTGAGGTAGGTCAGGCCCACGCGGCCGGTGAAGGCGTTGTCCTTCTGGTTGGTGGAAGCGCCCACGTGGTTGTCGAGGTCATTGCGCACGTAGTCGTAACGGCCGCCGGCGGTCAACAGCCAGTGGTCGTCGAACTTGATCTGGTCCTGCAGGTAGCCACCCACCTGCTGGATGGTCTGGTCGTAGTCGATGGAACTGAGGCTATTGGCGGCGCTGGGGCGGGCGATGCTCTGGCCGTATTGCGGGTTGTAGATGTTCAGGGTCGGCGCCAGGGTGCGCCAGCGGCTGATATCGGCGTCCTGCCAGGCGTAGTCCACGCCCATCAGCAGTTTGTGGACCAGGGGCCCGGTGCTGAAGTCGGCCTGCACCTGGTTGTCGAGGTTGAAGGTGTCCATGTGCTGGTCGAAGCGGTCGGCGATGCGCGAGGTGGTGCCGCTGGCAAGGTCGACGGCGGTGGGCAGCAGGTTCTGGAAAATCAGGTCCACCTGGCCGTAGCGGGCGTTCTGGCGGAACTCCCAGGTGTCATTGAAACGGTGGCGGAACTCGTAGCCCAGGGTGTATTGGTCCTGGTCCAGGTGATTGAAGCTGTGGTCGCCCATCAGCGTGCTGGTGGTGTGGCCGGTGGGCGTGCTGTAGGCAAACAGCGAGCCGCCGTTGTGGTCGCGCAAAAAATCGGTGAGCACGGTCAGGCTGGTGTCGGCGTCTGGCGCCCAGGTGAAGGAGGGCGCGATGTACAGGCGGTCGTCCTCTACCTGGTGGCCGTCGGCGTATTTCACCTGGGTGTCGGCATCGCGGGCCAGGCCCACCACCCGGTATAGCAGGCTCTGGTCATCGTTCAAGGCGCCGCCCACGTCGAACTGGCCCTGCAGGCGGTTGTTGTTGCCGCCGGTCAACTGCACTTCGTTGACGTGGTCGGCTTCAGGCTTTTTGCTGACGCGGTTGACGATACCGCCCGCATCGCCCTGGCCGAACAGGCTGGACGCCGGCCCGCGCGACACCTCGATGCGGTCGTAGGCATAGGGCTCGCTGCGGAAGAACGCGTAGCTGTTGTTCTGCTGGCGCAGGCCGTTCAGGTAGTCACTGGTGGCCTGGCCGTTGAAGCCGCGAATGTACAGCCAGTCGAAGCCCTTGGGGTCCAGGCCGTAGGCTTCCACCTTCACGCCTGGCACGTAGCGCAGGGCATCGGTGACGGTTTGCGCGCCCTGGGCCTGGATCTGCTGGCGGGTGATGACGGAAATCGACTGCGGAATCTCGATGATCGGCGTGTCGGTCTTGGTGCCCGCGCTGCTGCGCGTGGCCACGTAGCCTTGCTGCACGTCCGCGACGTCAGCGGCCTTGCCCGAGACGCTGGTGGGGCTCAGTTGCACGGCGGCGTCCACCATCGGCACCAGCGAGTAGCTGCCGTTGGCCAGCAACACCGCTTGCAGGCGCGTGCCGGCCAGCAGCTGGCGCAGGCCGGCGTCCACTGCGTAGCGGCCGTGCAGGCCGGGCGAGCGCTGGCCTTGGGCGGCCTGTGGGTCGTAGGAGATGTTCACGCCGGTGCTGGCGGAGAACTGCTCCAGCGCCGCGCCCACGGTGCCTGCGGGAATATCGAAGCGGAGGTCCGCAGCGGTTTGGGCCCAGGCCGCGGGGGCCACCAGCAGCGCCGTCATCGGCGCGGCCAGGGTCAGGCTCATCAGGCCCTGGCGCACCGCGCGCTTGAGCAGGTCAGGTCCATGGGTGGTTGGCTTGCGTACAGACATGTGTTTTCCCTTCGCCCCTGTGGCAGTCGTGGTGGCGTTAATCGCCTCTTCACTACCAAGTCGAACGAGATTCGAAATCGACAACACCCCCTGCAGCTATTTTTTTGCGCAGGCTTCAAGCCGGCTCCACGCGGGCCCAGTACGGGGTGAAATGGCGGATGCGCACGGGCAGGGTGGACGTCAGGTTGGCCAGCACGGCGTTGACGTCGGCCAGGTGGAAGGCGCCGGAGATGCGCAGGTTGGCCACCCCCTCGGCGCAGCCCAGGTAGCCGGGCCGGTAGCGCTGCAGTTCGCCGATCAAGTCGGCCAGGCGCCAGTCGTCGGCCACGAGCATGCCGTGGGCCCAGGCATCGGCCTGGCGGCTGGCCGGCTGCACGGCGCCCACCTGGTCGGCGCCAAACAGCAGCTGCTGGCCGGCGTCCACGCGCACGGACGGCAGCAGGGTGGCGGTGCGCACTTCAACCGCGTGCTCCAGCACGCACACCCGGGTGTGCTCGTCCTCGCTGCGCACCACGAAGCGCGTGCCCAGGGCGCGAATGCTGCCCTGTGGCGTATGCACCACGAACGGCCTGGCCTGGGTGTCGCGGGCGGTTTCAACCAGGATCTCGCCGCGCAGCAGTTGCAGTTCGCGCAGCTGCGGGCTGTAGTGGATATTCACCGCGGTGGCGGTGTTCAGCTGCAACTGGCTGCCATCTTCCAGCTGCACCCTACGCTGTTCGCCGGTGGCGGTGCGCTGGTCGGCCACCAGCGCCGGCAGCGGTGTGAGGCGCCAGGACAGCGCCGCAGTGCCGCCGGTGGCCAGCAGCAGCGTCAGCACCTTCAAGGTTTCGCGGCGCTTGAGGCGGGCGCTGCCCAAGGTTGGCCGCGCCACCCCGGGGCCCACCCGTTCCAGCCGCTCCTGCAAACGTGCCAGCCGCTCCCACGCCTGGCGATGGCCCGGGTGCGCAGTTAGCCACCGGTGGTGCGCCTCGCGGGTGGCCTGGCTGCATTCGCTGCAGCGCAGTTCCACGTACCAGCGCGCGGCGGCTTCCAGCACGGCATGATCCAGCGCCATGGGTTACTCCTCAGCCGCCAGCAGGCAGTGGGTCAGCGCCCTTGCCGCATGCTTCTTCACGGTGGTCACTGACACGTTCAGCTCGCGGCCGATCTGCACGTAGCTGAGGCCGTCGAGCTGGGCCATCAGGAAAATGTCCCGGGTCCGCGGGCCCAGGCCGTCCAGCAACTGGTCGATCTCCAGCAGGGTTTCAATGATCAGGTGGCGCGTTTCCGGCGAGATATCCTCGGCTTCGGGGCGCAGTGCCAGGGTTTCCAGGTACGCCTGCTCCAGCGCCCGGCGGCGGAACATGTCGATCATCAGGCTGCGGGCGATGCTGCTCAGGTAGGCGCGCGGCTCCCGCAGCTCCGGCGCCTTGCGCTGCAGCAGCACGCGAATGAAGGTGTCCTGCGCCAGGTCCGCGGCATGGTCGAAACAGCCCAGGCGTTTGCGCAGCCAGCCGCAAAGCCAGTTGTGGTGCTCGCTGTAGAGGGTTTCGATGGCCTGGTGCTGCGTGCGGTCGGACATTGCTCATACCTGAGACGAAGAATCATATGAAAATGAATCTCATTTTCTTCAGTGTCCAAGGTTTTGGCAATACGTGGTAGCGATTTGCAGCCAATTTGTATCAGGCGGGAGTGAATGCAAGGCCTGGCGGTACCCCAACGGTAGCCGCTGCCGTCAGGCTGCGGCTACAGGCGGGAACGCGTTTAGATTCCCATCTCGATGGTTTCCGGGTCTGGCCCCAGGCGCCCGGTCTGCTTGAGCTGGGCAATCGCCTGCAGTTCCTGGGCGCTCAGCTCGAAGTCGAACACGTCAATGTTGGCGGCAATGCGCTGGGCATTGGACGAGCGTGGAATCACCACGTGGCCCTGCTGCAGGTGCCAGCGCAGAATCACATGGGCCGGGGTCTTGCCGTGGCGTTTGGCGATGTCGGCGAACAGCGGCAGCTGCAACAGCTCGCCGCCCTGGCCCAAGGGGCTCCAGGACTCGGTGACGATGCCCTTGTCGCGGCACCATTGGCTGAGCTCGGCCTGGTTGAAGTCAGGGTGGATTTCGATCTGGTTCACCGATGGCACCACGCCGGTGTCGTCGATGATGTGGGTGAGGTGGTCGGCGTTGAAATTGGACACACCAATGGAGCGCACGCGGCCTTCCTGCTGCAGGCGCACCAGGGCTTTCCACGTTTCGCGGTAGGCACCTTTCTTCGGAATGGCCCAGTGAATCAGGTACAGGTCCAGGGTCTCCAGGCCCAGGCGTTGCAGGCTGGCATCAAACGCGCGCAAGGTGCTGTCGAAACCCTGGTCGGCGTTCCACAGCTTGGTGGTGACGAAAATCTGTTCGCGGGGCAGCTCGCTGTCGGCGACCGCGCGGCCCACGCCGGCTTCGTTGCCGTAGATCATCGCCGTGTCGATATGCCGGTAACCGGCGGCCAGCGCGGCCTTGGAGGACTCGTAGGCCTGCGCGTCATCCAGCTGCCAGACGCCAAGGCCCAGCTGCGGAATCTGTACGCCGTCGTTGAGGGTGATCAGTGGTGCGGATGGCATGACGAACTCCTGTTCAGGCTTGATTGAAAAGACTCTGGAGTTCGAGAGGGTAGTGCCGCACAAAGTTGCATTTCAAGGCAGGGGGGCAAATCTTCACGTGGGCGCCGTCATGTTTTTCCGAAGACGTGATCCGGCAGCTCTATCTGGAAGCGCACGTCGTGTTGCTCGAATTCCGGCACCTGGCGCAGCAGGGCGCTCAAGAAGGCCTTGATGGCGTGCTTGCCCTGCACGCGGCTGACGATGCCCACCGACTCCACATAGGAAATTTCCAGCACGTTTTCGTTGCTGGCCAGGGCTGCGGCAGGCGCTGCCCCGGGGTTCAGCTGATAGCCCTTGCGGGGCAGGGTCTGCAGGGTATGACGGTCGAGCTTGAGTAGGCGGCGCAGGGTGTTTATCTGCACGGCGAGGTTGTTTTCCGCCACGCACACGTCGGGCCACGCTGCGGCCAGCAGGTCGCGTTTGCTGACCACCCGATTGGCGCTTGCGATCAACCGCTCAAGCACATCGAACGCACGGCTGCCCAACGGCACTGGCAGGCCATCTACAAAGGCTTCACGCCGCTCCATCGATACATTTGCCGCACCCACGCGAATCATGGCCGTTCCCCGACTGGCTGGTAAGGGCCAGTGTGCCCGGCCTCAGACCAAGGGTGGAGAACGATCGGGCCATGTAAGAGTCCGATTGGGCCGTAGGTCTGTATGAAATGTGTTCCAGCGAAGGTCAGGCAAGGCGAAAACAGGCGAGGAAGCGGAGTTTACGGGTTGTAAATGAGCATTCCGAGCCTGTTTTCAACGCAGCATGGGCGAGCTGGGATACATTTCGTACAGAGCCTAGCGCGCCTTGCGCAGCGCGCTGGGGGCCAGGCCAAGATAGCGCTTGAACAGGCGCGCCAGGTAGGAGGGCGACTCCAGGCCAACCGCCAGGCTGATGTCGAGAATTGACAGCGACGTGGTCGAGATCAGCCGGGCCGCGCTTTCCACCCGGGCGCGGTGGGTGAACTCCAGCAGGGTCTGCCCGGTGACGGCCTTGAACACCCGGGTTAGCTGGCGCCGGGACAGGTGGAACTCATGGCCGATGGACGCCACCGTCAGTTCGCCGTCGAGGTTGGCCCGCACGTAGCGCTGAATGTCTCGCACCAGCAGGTCCGGCTGTTGGCGTTCGATGGGCTGCGGCTGGCCCGGCTGGCAGGCAATCAGCCGCGCACATTCGTTGAACAGCAGGTGGTTGAGCTGCGGCAATTGGCGCTGGAACGCCTGGGCCGAGGTGCTGCGTTGCAGCTGGTCGTGCAGGCGCAGGATGCTGTCCAGCGCCGCGCTTGCCTGCCAGACGCCCGTGCGGTCCACTCGTTTGCCAAAACCTGCGTAGCTGCAGGCGTGCTCTTGGTGCCGAACGTACGCGGGGTCTACGTACAGCGTCAGGTGTTCTTCCCGGCCAGGCGCTGCCTGGGTGGCGTGGGCGAATTCGGCCGGCACGAAGGAAAAGCACTGGTTCGACAGGTAGGCGTCCTGGCTGCTTTCGGTAGACAGGAACAGGCCACCCAGGCGCGGCAACAGCAGCATCGCGCCGTCATGCGCATGCCAGTCCACGCTGTAGCCGCTGGCGTTGCTGGTTTCCAGGTGAAACAGCCCAGTGGACGAGCCGTTGAGCTTGGGGGACAGGTAGGCCATGAAGCTGATTCCAGAGCGCTGTGATCAATATCCTACCTGACCGTTCTGCGCTATTGCGCGAGAAAATCCCGGATCGCCGCTATCGTCTGCGTGGGGGCCTCTTCCATCAACCAATGCCCGGCGCCCGGCACCACCACTTCGGTGACATGGTCGGCGGCGTTGCGCATGACGATGGCTTCATTGCTGCCAAATGATTTTTCCCCGCCAACCGCCAGCACCGGCATGGTCAGCCGAGCCTTCAGCGACGCCTGGTTGTCCACCGCGTCCTGGCGGATGCTGCGAAACTGCGCGAACGCCGCGTGCATGGCCCCCGGGCGGGCGTAGAGCCTGGCGTAGTGCTGGCGGGTGGCTTCGTCGATCTTGCCGGGGGTGCCGGCGAATTCGTTCCAGAAGCGGTCCAGGTAAATACGCTCACGGCCTTGCACCAGGCGTTCGGCATCCGGCCCGCCGAAGTCGAAATGCCACAGCAGCGGCGAGCGGACAATCTCGTTCCACGGCGGAACGCCCGGCACGGGCGCGTCCATCACCACCAGGCGGTCGGTCTGTTGCGGGTAGCGGGAGGCATAGGCGAAGGCAACCATGGTGCCGATGTCATGGCCGATCACCACCGAATGCTCGATGCCCAGGCTGGCAAGTAGGGCACGTATGTCGCCTGCCTGGGTTTTCTTCTCGTAGCCGCTGTCGGGAATCGATGACAGGCCCATGCCGCGCAGGTCCGGCACCACCACGGTGTGGTCCCGGGCGAGGTCGGCGGCCAGCGGTGCCCACATGTCACCGGTGTCGCCAAAGCCATGCAGCAGCACCACCGCCGGCCCCTTGCCGCCGACACGCACGTGCAGCGTGGCGCCGGGCACCTGCACTTCCTGTACGTGGAAGGCAGCGGGGAAGGGCATTACATCGGCATGGCCGGGCAGGCTGAGGGCCATGAGCACGGCAGCGGCAAGCAGGGCGCGGATCATCGCGGGTACTCCGGTGGAGGGGTGTGGAGGAGCGTAGTCCGCTTTCCGGCAACCACCCGGGTGCGTTGCCGCAACCGTCACTTCCTGAAGTCTCAAGCTACCTTCTATCACTACGCTGGCAGCGACTGCGGAGGTGACGGTGGACCGGTTTCTGGAAATGAAGGTGCTGTTGGCTGTCGTCGAGGCGGAAAGCTTTGCCGCGGGCGCCAGGCTGGTGGGCATGTCGCCCCCCAGCGTTACCCGGGTGATCGCCGGGCTGGAGGCGCGCCTGGGCACGCTGTTGCTGGCGCGCAGCACGCGCAGCCTGCGGCTGACCGAGGCGGGGCGGCGCTATGTGGAAGACTGCAAGCGCATCCTGCTGGAGCTTGAAGAGGCCGAGGCGTTGGCCGCCGGCAGCACGCTGCGCGCGCGGGGCAACCTGACGGTGACGGCGCCAGTGATGTTCGGGGAGTTGTTTTTGATACCCCTCATCAGCGAATACCTGGCCCAGCACCCGGACGTCACCATCAACGCCATCCTGGTGGACCGTGTGGTGAGCATGGCAGAGGAGGGCGTCGACGTTGCCATCCGCATCGGCGCCTTGCCTGACAGCGGTTTGCAGGCTGTGCCGGTGGGCACCGTTCGCCCGGTGGTGTGTGCGGCGCCGGCTTTTCTGGACCGCGTGGGCAGGCCGGCGTTGCCCGCGGATGTGCTGGCGCTGCCGGTGGTGATGTCGTCGGCCAGCAGCCTGCTCACCGAATGGCATTTTCAGGAAGGCGATCAACCGCTCGTGCTGCACCCGCAACCGCGCCTGCTGGTCAGCTCCAACCAGGGGGCCATCAATGCGGCCCGGCTGGGCGGGGGGCTCACCCGGGTGCTGTCCTACCAGGTGGCGCAGTGGGTGGCGAAGGGTGAACTGGAGGTGGTGCTCGAAGCGTTCCACACGCCGGCGCTGCCGGTGAACATTCTGTACCAGGCAGACCGTCAGGTGCTCGCCAAGGTCCGCACCTTCGTCGACCACTGCGCCCGCCGGTTCCTCGCCGATGCGGCGTTGCAAGCCGCCGTGATGAGCTAGCCAATGAGCCGCTACCGGGAAATGCACACTTTTGCGGCGGTGGCGCAGGCCGCCAGCCTGGCTGCCGCGGCCCGGCAGTTGCAGCTGTCGCCGGCCACCGTGATGCGCACCGTCGCCGCGCTGGAGGCGCGCTTGCACAGCACGCTGCTGGTGCGCGGCCCACGCGGGGTGACGCTGACCCCGGCAGGCCAGCAGTTCGCCCGCAGCTGCGAGCATCTCCTGGCGCAAACCGAGGTGGCCGAGCGCTCTGCCGCCGGCCTGCATGCCAGCCCCGAGGGCCGGCTGACGGTGGCCTTGCCGCTGCTGCTGGATGCGCAGGTTTTCGTCCCCATCGCCCACGCCTACCTGGAGGCCTTCCCGTGCGTGCGCTTGGTTATCCAGGCCAGCGCAGGCGTGCCCAGGCTGCTCAGGGACGGCATTGACGTGGCCATCGTTGTCGGCCCGCTGCCCGACTCTTCGGAGTTCGCCATCAGCCTGGGCGCAGTGCGGCCCATCGTCTGTGCGGCACCGGCTTATCTGGCGCGGTGGGGGCGCCCCGACACGCCCGAAGCGCTGCAGGCGCACCGCGCGGTGGTGGCTACCTCGGCGGCCCATGAGGCGCCGTGGCGTTTCCCTGGCAGTGGTTCCAGCCGCCGGGTGAAACCTGCACAAGTGCTGGGCTGCACGACCTTGCGCGGGGCCATCGACGCCGCCACTCAGGGCGTTGGGTTGATTCGCTGCATGAGTCACGAAGTCCACCGTGAAGTGCGCAGCGGCCTGCTTGTGCCGCTGCTCACCGACTTCGCCGAGGCCCAACTGCCGGTGCAGCTCATTTACCGCCATGGCCGCCGCGCCGAGGCGCGCGTGCGCACCTTCGTCGACTTCGCCGTGCCCCTGCTGCGCGCTCATCCAGCCTTTGTGCCGTGAGTGTTTGCGGGGGTTTATTCCGCAAAACGGAATTATGGATTGCGCAGCCTGGTGATTCTGCTGCGCGCTGGATGGGCGCAGCATCGCCACACCCATTGTCAGCCCCCTGCAGGAGACATCCCCATGCAAAACGCCATCAAACTGTACCGCCACCCCTTGTCCGGGCACTCGCACCGGGTGCAGTTGCTGCTTTCGCTACTGGGGCTGCCTACCGAGCTTGTGCTGGTGGACCTGGCCAAGGGCGAGCACAAACAGCCTGCGTTCCTGGCCATCAACCCGTTCGGGCAGGTACCGGTGATCGACGACAACGGCACCGTGCTCAGCGACTCCAATGCGATTCTCGTCTACCTGGCGAAGACGTACGGCAGCGGCAGCTGGAACGCCCGCGAGCCGCTCGCCGAGGCGCGGTTGCAGCGCTGGTTGTCGGTGGCTGCCGGCCAGTTGGCCTACGGGCCAGCGGCGGCGCGGCTGATCACGGTATTCGGCGCAGCCTTGAATGCCGACGAGGTGATCGCCCGCGCCCATTCGCTGCTCAAGCTGATGGACAGCGAACTGGCGAACAGCCCGTTCCTGGCGGGCCCCGAGCCGACCATTGCCGACGTGGCCAACTACAGTTACATCGCCCACGCGCCGGAAGGCAACGTGTCGCTGCACGAGTACCCCCATGTTCGTGCCTGGCTGCAGCGTATCGAGGCGCTGCCCGGGTTCGTGCCCATGCAGCGCACCGCTGCGGGCTTGCACGCCAATTGAGGAGCATGCGCCATGGACCATCCGCCAACGTCGCCCTGGCATGCTGGTGAGAAGCAGCTGCAGGCACTGTTCCATGCCTCCGAGCGCATGGATGAGATAGGCCCGCGGGTTATCCGCGACTACATGCCCGACCAGCACCGCGAGTTCTACCACCAGGTGCCGTTCATGGTGGTGGGCGCAGTGGACGGCGAAAACCGCCCCTGGGCCACGGTGCTGGAAGGGCCGGAAGGCTTTGTCAGCTCGCCCGACCCGCAGCACTTGCGCCTGGCGGTGCGCCCCGCCGCGCAAGACCCCGCCACCCCTGGCCTGCAGGTGGGGCAGGCGATCGGCATGCTCGGCATCGAGCTGCACACCCGGCGGCGCAACCGCATCAATGGCGTGATCCAGCACACGTCGGCGCAGGGCCTGGAGGTGGCGGTAGAGCAGTCTTTCGGCAATTGCCCCAAGTACATCCAGGCGCGCGGGTACAAGCGCAGCCCCGAGGCTGAAGGCGGCGATTGCGCGCGCCAGGACTTCGACGCGCTGGACGAGCACAGCCGCGCGCTGATCAGCGCAGCCGACACGTTTTTCGTCGCCAGCTACGTCGATCAGGTCCAGCATCGCTCGGTCGACGTGTCGCACCGCGGTGGCCGTCCCGGTTTCATCAAGGTGCAGGGCAACCGCCTGACCATTCCCGACTACGCCGGCAACCTGTTCTTCAACACCCTGGGCAACCTGCAGCAAAACCCGGTGGCCGGGCTGCTGTTCATCGACTTCGCCAGCGGTGACCTGCTGCAACTGACCGGGCGTACCGAACTGCTGCTGGACAGCCCCCTGATCAGCGCCTTCGAAGGCGCCGAGCGGCTGTGGGCGTTCGAGGTGCAGCAGGCGGTATTGCGGCCTGGCGCGATGAAACTGCGCTGGCAGTTTCAGGACTATGCCCCCACCAGCCTGGCCACCGGCACGTGGGCGGAAACCGACGAGCGCCTGCGCCAGAACGCCCAGCGCCGGCAGTGGCAGCAGTGGCGCGTGACCCGGGTGCAGCAGGAGAGCAGCGACATTCGTTCGTTCTACCTGGAGGCGCCGGGCGCCGCCGTTATCCCGTTCGTGCCCGGGCAGCACCTGCCCGTGCGCATAGCGGCTGGCGGCGAGGGCGCGCTGGTCAGGACGTACAGCCTGTCCAGTGCGCCCTCGGACGGCCAGCTTCGCATCAGCGTCAAACGCGAGGGCCAGGCGTCCAGCTACCTGCACGACCAGGTGCAGGTGGGCGACCTGTTGGACGTGCGGCCGCCGGTTGGCGGCTTCACCCTGCTGGAGGGCAGCCAGCGGCCGGTGGTGTTGCTGGGCGCCGGGGTGGGCATCACGCCGATGATCTCGATGGCCCGGCACCTGGTGGCGGAAAACCTGCACCAGGGCGGCGCGCGGCCCATCCACCTGTTCCAGAGTGCGCGCACCCTGGCGCAGTTGCCGTTCCAGCAGGAGCTTGCCCAACTGCAGCAGAACCCGGCCGCGTTGCTGCACGTTCACCGTGCGCTCAGCAGCCCCGGTGCCGATGCGCTGCCCGAGCGTGACTACCAGCTGGCTGGCCGCCTGGGTTTTGCCCAGGTGCAGGCGCGGCTGCCGCTGGACGACTACGACTTCTACCTGTGCGGCCCGGCCGGTTTTCTGCAAGCCATGTACGACGGCCTGCGCGGCATCAACATCGCCGACGAACGCATTCACGCCGAGGCGTTCGGCCCCTCGGCCCTGCGCCGCGCGGCAGCGTCACCGCCGGCTGCCGTGCCGCAGCCGCCTGCCGCCAGCGCGCCGGTGCCGGTGTATTTCAGTGCGTCGGGTATTGAAGGCCGCTGGAAACCCGGTGGCGGTACCTTGTTGGAACTGGCCGAAAGCCGCGGCCTGCAGCCCGAATTCAGCTGCCGCGGCGGCTCGTGCGGCACCTGCGGTACCCGGCTGGTCAGCGGCAGCGTGCATTACCCCAACCCGCCGGCGCAGTTGCCGGCGGCGGGTACGGTACTGATCTGCTGCGCGGTGCCGGCGCACAGTGAAGGCGATGCGCAGGCGTTGGTGCTGGATTTGTAGCGTCCCGTAGCAGCTGCCGCAGGCTGCGTCCGGCCTCTGCGCGGTCCGCCCGCCAATGCGCGGCGGCCGCTGCTACGGGGCCCTGTGTACCTCGTTGATCGTGATGCAGACGACGCCGTTTCAAGGCAGTTGCTGCTACATCCTGTGGGAGCTGGCTTGCCAGCGAGCTGTTGAGGCCCTAAAAACTCGCTGGCAAGCCAGCTCCCACAAAGACAGTTGCGGCTACGGGCGCGGTGTCAGAAGCGGTATTTCGCTGTCACCATCATGTTGCGCGGGCTGCCGTAGCTGTCGCCACCGTAGCTGATGTCGTTGGCGATGGACTGGTAGTACGTGCGGTCGAAGATGTTGTTGGCGTTGAGCTGCAGGTCCAGGTGCTGGTTGACGCGGTAGCCGGCCATCAGGTCGGTGACGGCATAGGCGCCCTGTTTCAGGCGGTAGATGCTGCCGTCGGCCACCTCGAAATCGTTGTACAGGCGGCTCTGCCAGTTGACGGTGCCACCCACGCGCAGGTTCTGCAGCGGGCCCTGGAACTGGTAGGTGGTGGTCAGTTTGAACTGGTGCTCAGGCACGTCGGTGTCGAAGCGCTGGTTGACGTTCTGCGGGTTGGCCTCATCCTTCACCGTGTGGATGCGCGCATAGGTATAGCCGCCGCCCACCTGCCAGTTCTCGGTCAGCGCGCCTTGCAGTTCCAGGTCCACGCCCTGGCTGCGGATCTCGCCGGAAGGCTCGTAGCAGCTGGCTTGCGGGCAGTTCGGCACCACCACCTGCACGGCGCGGTTTTCCTGGTCGACACGGAACACCGCCAGGCTGGCGTTCAGCGCGCCGTCGAAGTATTCACCCTTGATGCCGATCTCGTAGTTCTTGCCCACGATCGGCTTCACTGGCGTGCCCGAAGTGCCTTTCTCGGTCTGCGGGGTGAAGATGTCGCTGTAGCTGGCGTACACCGAGTGGTGTTCGTCCAGGTCGTAGATCAGGCCGGCATAGCGGGTGACGTTGCGGGTGACCTTGTAGTCGCCATCGCCATCGCGGTTGTCGTAGTCATACCAGTCCAGGCGGCCGCCCAGGATCAGTTTCAGCGGGTCGGCGAGGCTCAGGCGGGTGGTCATGTACACGCCGTCCTGGGTGGTGACTTCACGGCTGCTGCCAGCGTGCAGGAAGTCCGGTTTGCCGCCATCGATCGGCCAGTCGAGGCTGTAGGGGCTGTAGCTGTGGGTGGTGTTGTCGAAGATGCGTTCGCTTGCGCCCAGCACCAGTTCGTGGGTACGGCCGAAGGCTTCGAAAGGCCCGCTGACGAAGGCGTCGACGCCGGTCTGGTGTTCATTCTGGCCAGCCTGGTACACGGTGCGCGCCAGGGTGTTGTTGACCCAGCGCGACTGGTAAGAGCCGGAGAACAGCGCGTTCTGCGCCGAATAGTTGGCGTTCACCTGCAGCTTCCAGCCGTTGGCCAGCAGGTGGCGCAGTTCGGCGAATACCGTGTTGATCTCCTGGTCCTTGTTCTCCCAGTGCGTGCCAGGGTTGTAGGAGCGCGGCAAATCCAGGTGGTGGCCATCCTGGCCGACCATGGACGAGCCCCAAAAATAGTTGGTCTTGTCCTTCTGGTGCGAGAAGCCCAGGGTCAGGGTGGTGTCTTCGCTGAGGTCAGCCTCGGTGACCGCGTAGAACAGGCCGTGGTCCTCCTGCACGCCGTCGATGAAGCTGTTGGCGTCGCGGTATGAAGTCACCACCCGGCCGCGCAGGCTGCCGCTGTCGTTCAGCGGGCTGGAAGCGTCCACCTCGCCACGGTAGTCATCCCAGCTGCCGGCGGCGCCGGTCAGGGTCACCTGCTGGTCGGCCAGCGGCCGCTTGCGCACCAGGTTGATAGCCGCCGAAGGGTTGCCCGAACCCGTCACCAGGCCGGTGGCGCCGCGCACGATCTCCACCCGGTCAAACATCGCCAGGTTCGGCTGGGCGCCCACCGAGACGCCGTTGTAGCCGCTGGGAATGCCGTCATACATCAGGTTGTCGATGTCGAACCCGCGCGCCGTATACGTCTGCCGGCCGGGGCCGCTGGAAAAGTTCAGGAACAGCCCGGGGGTGGCGCGCACCACGTCGTTGATGCTGGTCATGGCCTGGTCGTCCATGCGCTGGCGGGTCATCACCGTCACCGCCTGGGGCGTTTCGCGCATGGTCAGCGGCAGCTTGGTGGCGGTGGACATGGCGCCGGTGGTGTAGGAATGAGTGCCCTCAGTGGTGCTGCCCAGGTCGCTCAGTTCAGTGTTGTTGATGGCGGTAGCGCTCAATTCAATCGCCGTTCCCGTGGTTTTCTCCTGCTCCTCGCTGCGTTCATCGGCCAGTGCCGGGGTGAGGGTGGCCATGCACACGGCCATAGCGAGGAGGTTGCGGGAGGGGCTGAAACTGCGGGACGACATCAACTGCGACATGAAGGCTTCCTGGCTCTACTGCTGATAACGATGATGGTTATGAGAATCATTCGCTAAAAATTGTGTCAGGATTTGATACAGATAAACAGGGTTTCATGAAAAAAAGTTCAGAAATGTTCTGGTGTCGTGTCAGCGCGCGGTCGAGGTGGCCGTCAGCAGCAGGGACTGTGGGACGGGGCTTTGCGGGTGTTGCGGCTCTTGTAACGACGCCAGGCGAAAGCCGGCCATGTCGAGGGCGTTGATCCAGCTGGCCAGCGTGCGGAAGTACCACGGCATCGGCTGCCAGTGGCCCGTAAAACCCGCGAAAGTTTCCTCGCGCCAGCCATCCTGATAATCCCCCGCTGCCGCGGCCCACGGGTGCAGCGTCTGGATCACCAGCGCGCCGCCGGGGGTGAGGAGGGCGTGCATGGCCGCCAGCAGCGGGATGATGTCCTGGTGCAGCAAGGCAAAGTTGGCGCACACCAGGTCATAGCCACTGCCGATGTCCACCGTCGCGTCCACCAGCGCGGCGTAGCTTGCCACGTGCACCGGCGAAGCGCCCGCCGCCCTTGCCGCGTTCACCAGCGTGGCATCGCCATCCACCCCTACCGCCGCGACGCCGCGCTGGGCCAGCGCCCGCAGCAGCCAACCTTCGCCGCAGCCCAGGTCCAGCACACGCTCTGGCTGGCGCCCCAGCACCGCCAGCAGCATTGCCTGGTCAGTGACCTGGCGGCGGCTTTCGATGGTGCCGTTGCGAATCGCGTCGATCCAGGCGCCGGCGTTGTGGTGCCAGCTTTGCAGCAGGGCGGATTCAGGGGTGGGCATGGCGCGGTCCGGGATCAAAAAACAAAGCATAGCCAACCCCCGTAGCAGCTGCCGCCAGGCTGCGTCCGGCCCCCCACCTCAACGGCTTTTAACCCACAACCCAAACTCCCGCATCACTTCCACCACCGGTGCCAGCCGCCTGCCGTCCTCCGTCAGTTCGTATTCAACGGTCACCGGCACGGTAGGAAACACAGTGCGCTTGAGCAGCCCCGCTTCTTCCAGCGCCCGCAGGTCAAGGGTCAGCATGCGCTGCGAAATGGCCGGCATGTCACGCCTCAGGGCGTTGAAACGCTTGGGGCCCTCCAGCAGGTAAGAGGCGATCAGCAAGCGCCAGCGGCCACCCAGCAAGCGCATTGCTTCTTCCACCGAACAACCGGATACGTTGTTTTTCATCAGCTCAAATCCCGGGCAAAGTAGGTATACATTTTGTACCTATACTACAAAATACTGCCTTCTTCTTATTTTATACTCGCGCTCTAGAATGGGCCGAAGCCGCCACTGCGCCGATATCCGCGTGGCGTTTTCCCACGTTCTGGAGTCCATCAATGAAGCTGTACTACATCCCCGCGTCCTGCTCGCTGTCCCCCCATATCGTGCTGAACGAGTTGGGCCTGGAAGCGGTATTGATCAAGGTCGATCACAAGAAACACCTCACCGATTCGGGCGCCGATTACCTCGCGGTCAACCCCTTGGGGTACGTGCCCGCTCTTGAGCTGGAAGACGGCGCCGTGCTGCGTGAAGGACCGGCGATTGTTCAATACCTCGCCGACCTGAAGCCCGAGTGCGGGCTTGTGCCACCGGCAGGCACCCTGGCGCGATATCGGCTGCAGGAGTGGTTGAATTTTCTATCGGCGGAAGTGCACAAGGGCTTCATTCCCTTACTGTACGCAACCCTGGCCGGTTCATACGTGGCCACCGCCAAACCCAAGCTTGAACAGCGCTTTCAATGGATCGATGCTCAATTGTCGGAAAAGCCGTACCTTATGGGGGAGGCCTTCAGCGTGGCGGACGCTTACCTGTTCGCGCTGACCGGCTGGGGGCAGGCCAGCTGGTTGACCAGCTACTACAAGGCCGACATCCACTTTGATCAGCTTGATAACCTGCGCGCCTGGCATGAGCGGGTCAAAGCGCGGCCTGCCGTTCAAAAAGCGTTGCGTGAAGAAGGGCTTGCATGACCACGACCACGTCACTGGCATTCCACAAAATGCACGCCAATGGCGACGACTTCGTCATCGTCGATGCCCGGCGCGTGCCCGTCGCCACCACCGGGCAGCTTGCCCAACGATTGGGTGACAGGCACCGCGGCATCGGCTTCAACCAGCTCGCCGTCATGCAGGCCTGCGAAAGCGCCGACGCACAGTTGCTGTTCTGGAACGCCGATGGCTCGCCCTTGGCTACCTGCGGCAGTGCAACCCGTGGCGCCGCTGACTTGTTGATGCGTGAAGGCAACACCGCCTCTGTGGTACTGCGGACCAGCCGCGGTTTTTTGACGTGCACGCGTACCGCCACCGGCGACATCGCCGTCAGCATGGGCCAGCCCTCGTTGGGCTGGGCTGAAGTGCCCCTGGCCAGGGAAATGGACACCCGCGAGCTGCCCATTCCCGGCAGTCCGGCGGCCGTGAGCATGGGCAACCCGCACTGCACCTACTTCGTGGACGACCTGGCCACGGTGGACGTGGCCGCCCTGGGCCCTGCGCTGGAACACCACGCGCTGTTTCCGGCGCGAACCAACGTGCATTTCGTCCAGGTCATCAACCGCCAGCACATCCGCCTGCGCATCTGGGAACGCGGCGGCGGAGTGGCGCTGGGCTCGGGTTCCTGCTCGTGCGGCGCCGCGGTAAACGGCATGCGCCGGGGCCTGCTGGACAGCGCGGTGCGGGTTGAATGCGATGGCGGCAGCACCACGGTTGAGTGGGATGGCGAGGGGCCGGTGATGTTGATAGGGCCAGTGGAGCAGCTGTATTCGGGCCGCCTGGCGGACGGGCTTTACCTCCCGTAGCAGCTGCCGCCAGGCTGCGTCCGGCCCCGACGCGGTCCACCTGAAAACACGCGGCGGCTGAGACGCGGCCTGGTGGCCGCTGCTACAGTTGCTCGCAAACTTCAGCGTACCCTCAGGTAACCGTAATGGACTACACCACCCACCTCGATAGATTTGCAGCCGCCATCCAGGCCACCGACTTCCAGGCCATCAAGGATGCCTCGCAGATACCGCCCGCATTTCGCCTGGCCCAGGACGGCGGCCTCACCAGCCACTACACGCCCTTCGAGTACATCAATGCCACGGCCAAAGTGGTGTTGGTGGGTATAACCCCCGGGTTCACCCAGTGGAAGAACGCCATGTGCGCGGCCCAGGCGGAGCTCGCCATGGGCTCGAAGGCTGACAAGGTGTTGCAGACTGCCAAACGCACCGGCGCGTTCAGCGGCGCCATGCGCCCGAACCTGGTGGGGTTGCTGGACCGTATCGGCGTGCACACCTGGCTGGGGTTGGAGTCCTGCGACAGCCTGTTCAGCCACCATGCACATTGGGTGCAGTCGACGTCGATCCTGCGCCATGCCATTCACGTCGCTGGCGAAAATTACAGCGGCGCGCCAAACATGATCCGCCAGCCGCTGCTGCAGCAGCAACTGCTGGAGCACTTCGCCCCGGAGGCGCGTGCCTTGCCGGACGCGGTCTATATTCCGCTTGGGCCGAAGGTCAGCGAAGGACTGGATTGGCTGGCACGCCAGGGCGTGATTGCCAGCGACCGAATCCTTCACGGTTTGCCACACCCCTCCGGCGCCAACGCTGAACGAATTGCCTACTTCCTCGGGCGCAAGCCTGCCGGGCAGCTTTCGGTGAAAACCAATGCCGGCAAGCTTGATGCGCTGCGCGAGAGTTTGACTGCGCAGGTGTTGGCCCTGCGGTAGCACCAACTACCGCGCGCCCCCCCGTAGCAGCTGCCGCAGGCGGCGTCCCGAGGCCCACCAGGTTCACTGCGGTGCCTGTTACGCGGCCTGGCCGCCGCTGCTATGGGGTCCGTGTCACCCAGGCGATTGCTGCCAGCGCCATGCCTGCCACGTTCAAGGTCACCGGGTTGAAGGCATCCATCAGCATCGAAGGTTGCACCAGCGCCACATCCACCAATAACGCCAACAACGCCACGCCCGTCACCAGTAATGGCCAACTGCGCCCAGGAGCCAACACCAACAACACCGCCAGCGCCAGTTCGGCCATTCCGGCCGCCTGTGAAAACCACAGCGCATCCCCCAGGCCATGGGCCTGCAGCAACGTGCGCTCCCCAGGGGCCGTCATGATCAGCTTGGGCACCAGCCCATGGTAGGCAAACATGAACGCCAGGCCGCCGCGCCCCAGCCAGTGCGCCCGGCGCAGGCGGTTCATGCCGGCGCCTTGAGAAAGCGCCGCTGATGGTCCGCCGTGGGCATCAGGCACACGTCATATTTGCCGAACAGGCGGTAGCGGTTGAGCGCGATGCGGTCGTAGGCCCAGTCGCGCAACCACAATGGGCAAACGCGCAGCGCCCGCAACGCCGGCCAGGGCGTGGGCAGCAGCGCCACCACCGCAAAAAACGCCTCCGAGCGCACCCAGTAATGGTGATCGCGGATGACCGCCATGGTGTCGAATGCATCCACCGGCAAACCGGCCCACGCCAGCAACGCCTGCCCCTCGGGCGACTGCACCGTGGCCAGGCGAACCCGCTGGCTGCGGTCATGGCGAATCAGAAACTTCGCCCAGCCGTTGCAAAGCTTGCACACCCCGTCGAACAGCACCACGGTTTCACCAGGGGCCAGCAGCGGGGCGGGGGTGGGGCGGTGCAGGGTGGTGGGCATGGGCAGGGCTCGTTGGTGGGGCTTAGGGAAGCAGTGTAACCCGCTATTCATTCATTGCACTGCGGCGCCAAGAAGCGGCCTGGTGGCCGCTGCTACGGGGCCGTGGACATCTCTACAGACCCAAGCACATGCTTTCTTGATTGCAAAATGATATCGTTTTACTTTGTCCAAGATCGTGTCAGTTCGACACATGGAATCCCGATTGGGAAAGGAAACCTGAATGTCATCCCTGCAAGCCGAAATGCTTATTGAACAGAAAGTGGCAAACGCCAAGAAGTCCACTGGCGTTGCCTACCTGTTGTGGTTTTTCGTGGGCGGCTTCGGCGCACACCGTTTTTACCTGGGTAAAACGGGCACTGCTGTGGCTCAACTGATCATCACCGTTATCGGTTGTTTCACCATCTTCCCGCTTATCATTACCGGCCTTTGGTTATTGGTGGATGCGTTCCTGATTCCAGGCATCATCCAGGAGCACGCGGAAAAAGCGCGCCGCGAGGCACGCCTTGAAGTAGCGTTGATTCAACAGAATCAAGCGTGATGCCCCCTGTAGCCGCCGCCTGACAGCCGCGGCTACAACCCCGCCAGCGCCAAACTCACCCCCAAACCGATCAACGCCGCACCAATTACCCTGTCCAGCAACTTTTGCCTCGCCAGCAAACGCCCGCGCAACGCCTCCGACGAAAAGAACATTGCCACAACACTGAACCACCCCCAATGCGCCAGCGACATGAATAGCCCATAGCCCAAATCAGTCGCCAAACTGTTGCTGACCTGCACCACCTGGCTGTAAGTGGCAACCACGAACAGCATCGTCTTGGGGTTCAGCGCGTTGGTCAAAAAACCCATGCCGAACGCCTTGCCAGCAGACGGGCGCGGCCCGCTGGCCATGCCCACCTCCAAGGCCGACATGCTGCTCAACGACTTCCAGCCCAGGTAGATCAGGTAACCGGCACCCAGCAGCTTCATCGCCATGAACACCATCGGCGAGTGGATGATGATGAGTGCAATGCCTAACACCGTATAAAACACATGCACCTGCACCCCGCAGGCAATGCCCAACGCTGCGATCAGCCCGCTGCGGCGCCCGTAGGCGTAGCTGTTGCGGGTGACCATCGCAAAGTCCGGCCCTGGGCTGATCACCGCCAGCATCGTGATCGCCGCTACGGCCAACAACTCATTCATACCAGTTCCTCATTTTGCACGACGTTTTCGCACAGGTACCCATGCGCCATGCCGCGCAGATTGGCGCTTTGCGATGGTGAATAAAAACGATTTATAGTGCCGTGAATCTGTGAGAAATCATCGTCTATATGAAACTGCCAGCGCTCACCGCCTTCCACTTCTTCACCGTCGCCGCCCAAACCCAGAGCTTCGTCCAGGCCGCCCGCCTGCTGCACGTCACCCACGGCGCCGTCAGCCGCCAGGTGCGGCTGCTGGAAGAAGGCATCGGCGTGGAGCTGTTCGACCGGCGCAACCGCGCCATCTTCCTCAACGACGCCGGCCGGCTGCTTTACAACGTCACCGGCCCGTTGTTCGAACAGCTCGAAGGCGCCGTCGACACCCTGCGCCGCGACGCTCGCGAAGAGGTGTTGGTTGTCTCCTGCGAGCCCACCATCGCCATGAAATGGCTCATCCCGCGCCTACCGAACTTCCACGCCGCCCACCCGCACCTGCAAGTGCAACTGCTGACCGCTGGCGGCCCCATCGACTTCGCCCGCACCGGCGCCGACGTGGCAGTGCGGCGCGATGACTTCTACTGGGGCGAGGCGCTTTACAGCGAAACCATCTGCGAAGAATGGATAGGCCCGGTGTGCACGCCAGCGCTATGGCCCGCAGGCCAACAGCTGGACGGCATGCGCCTGTTGCGCAGCAAGACCCGGCCGTTGGCGTGGGAGCATTGGCTGCGGTTGGCGGAAGTGGCCGCACCGGCATCGACGCGGTTGGAATACGAGCATTTCTACCTGTGCATCCAGGCGGCTGCGGCGGGGTTGGGGGTGGGGTTGTCGTCGTTCCTGATGGTGCAGGATGAACTGGCGGCGGGGCAGTTGGTGGCACCGTTCGGGTTTCAGCGAGATGGGTCGAAGTATTGCCTGCTGGCGCCGCGGGGGTTCGACGAGGGCGGGAAGGGATGGTTGTTCCTGCAGTGGATTCGCACACAGATGGCAGCGATAGAGCCCACGTAGCAGCTGCCGAAGGCTGCGTCCAGAGCTCAAGCCAAATTCCGAAACCAGCAAATTTCCCTTCCCCCAGCCATTTGATTTCGATTGGCCCTCAGCCCGTCTGGCGCGGAGCTGAGCCTGGTGGCGCCGATGGCATTAGCTGAGTTGCGAATAGCTGCTCGGTCGAAGAAGGGTAAACCGAGCTGCTGACCTGCTATTTACACTTAACCAAAACAACCCGACAAGTCCCCGGCGTCCCCCCGGACCTACCCGCATAAGTAGCGCAATCACGCACCGCCTTCCCCTCGGCAGCCTTTGCACTAGGCCCCCAAGCCAACCCGCCTTCACCCTGCGTAGGCAGCGCCTTCGCGTAACAGCGCGAACGATCGCTCGCGCATCCCGTCATCAGCAGGGCCAGCAAAGCGGGCAGCGCCCAGGTCAGAACGGTACGGCCGGTAATTGTGTTCATTGCGATTCCATACGGCAAAAAGCGGCGTCATCTGGCGGAGAAGCCAAACGTGAGGCAATCATTATGCGGCAGGTGGCGCGGACTAAAAGATGAATTCTCAGCGGGGGCGGCTTCAGGGCGGGGGTGTGGCTGAGGGCCAGCGCAGCCTGCGGCAGCGGCTACGGGCCGCTGCTGCAGGCGAAGGCGTTACTTCGCCGCAATCAGGGCGTCGACCAGGCCTTTGGCGCCTTCGATGTGGTGCAGGGTGGACCACACCAGGCCCTTTTCAACGCCGTCGCCGTCGGTGAGTTCGTAGGCGGAGTCGTAGGCGCAGCGCAGCATGTGCGCCAGGTGGCACAGTGCGTCCTCCAGGCTGATGCCGGCATTGACGCTGAAAAACGGCTGCTGCCGTGAGTCGCGCATGCCGAATGGCACTGCGGCGGTTTGCAGAAATTCGCTCATGTTCAATATCCCTTTGTATAAACCAGCGTGGCGGCCCGGCGCGTAGGTGAAGTGGGGCAGCCACGTGCAGCGCGTTGCGATTATCAGGCTTTACGCCAGCGCCAGAATTGCCACCATCGAGTGGGTGCGCGGGTGAGGAGGGCTGCGTTGCGTCGTGCGACCTCCAGCAGGGTGCTTTGATGCACGAAATATTCAACCACACGCTTGGGGTCTGACTCGATGCGGGGCAAAGGGAAGGCGTAGAGCGGGTGATCGGGGGTGAGCTTTTTGCTGAAAGGTGGATCGGGTGTTGGCTTGACCATGATGGAACTCCCAACGGATGGAAAGACCCTCCACTGCATCGTGACCAAACGAATAGGTGGCGGCTGTGCGAGGGTTGGTCAACCGGAGTTGGGCACCCGGCGCATCCGAGGATGCCCCGCGCACAGCTGCCATAAAACTTCACACTCGCCGTAATGGCGAGCATGGATGGCGACGCTGGTGCGCCCAATTCCCGGGTGACCAAACCCGGCCGCTCTTGTGCAGCGGTGGCGGGAGGTTAGTCAGCGAGGAATGCAGGCGCAAGTGTGAAAATGTAAGCTAATTATACGATTATCGCTGAATTTGTAGGAAATTTCCTAGGAATTTCCTGATGGTGTTTGTTTCTGAAGATGTGCTGGGGACCGGGACGCAGCCTGGCGGCAGCTGCTACGGGAGAAGTGGGTGGCAGCTGTGTGCGGGTTGGTCAACCGGAATTAGGCCACCGGCGCATCCGAAGACGCCCCACACACAGCCCTCAGCTTGTCCATGGGCTCGGTGTATGCCATGGTTGTCGCCTGACAACCAATTACCTCGCGCCATGCCAGCACCAAGCCACGGAGCAACAGAGATGGAATTTACCTTCACTCTCAAGTACCACCTACCCACCCACGATACCGACACCGACGCACTTACCGAGCGCCTGGCAGAGCAGGGGTGTGACGATGCATTGGTAGGCGTAGGCCAGCCCGGGCGACTGGGGCTCGAATTTGTACGCGAAGCCGCTTCGGCCAGGGAAGCGGTTGAAAGCGCGTTGGCGGATGTTCAGCGGGCGGTACCCGAAGCCCTATTGATTGAGGCAACGCCCGACCTCGTGGGACTTACCGATGTTGCCGAGGTGATGGGGGTAACGCGGCAGAACATGCGCAAGCTGGTGATCAGTTATCCAACCTTTCCAACGCCGGTGCATGAAGGCAGCTCTGCGATCTGGCATCTGGCCGAGGTGCTGGGGTGGATGGAGGGTAAGGGATACCAGCAGGTTCCGCGCGTTGTCCTGGATGTGGCGCGTGTGGCGATGCAGGTGAATATCAGGAAGGAAAATGCGCGTGTGGCGGGTGATCCTGCGATGGCCGTTCTGGCGTTTTAAGCGTCTGCGGGCCAGCGCAGCCTGACGGCAGCGGCTACGCGAAATCTGTAGCAGCGGCCGCAGGCCGCGTCACGGGCGCCGTGGTCCGGCAGGCACACCGAGGTGCTCTTTTCGCGGGCAGAGCCCACTCCCACAGCAGTGCCAACCCCACAGGTTGCATTGGGATGACTCACGTCACCGCGTAGTATTTACGCACATAGCTCGTACTCAACCATCCACAAGAAGTGCCCTTGGCCACAAACACCGTATCCCCGGCATGCACCACCAGTTCCTCGCCACCAGCCAACCGCAGCGTCACTTTCCCTTCGGTCAGGTGCATGAACTCGTGGCACAAATGCCCACGGCCATGGCGCTCATAAGCCGTCGAATCCCACACGCCAACGCGTAACGGGCACTCTTCGAACGCCCCCTGCGCCCGGCACTGCGGCGCGCGGCTGATCAGTATCTTGTCATCGGGCGGCGCCGACGGGCTCAGGTGCAAGTCGCGATGCACCACGGTCAAGCCAGGTACCACCGCAGCCTCGGAGCGCGTGGCGGCAAACCAGGCCCATAGCCCATCGGCGCTGGCGTCCAGTGAAAACGCCGTACCCCGCGCAATGACCAGGCAACCCCCGGCCTTCAGCACAATCGTCTGTTCGCCGCTGGTGAACTTCAGTTCGCCTTCGTGCACTACCAGCGTCTCGGTGAACGGGTAGGCCGCCACGTCATACCGGCCAGAGACTGCCGCCAGCCCTGCGGCGTACCCCTGTTCATCGCTGAATACGGTGCTGCGATGCGCACCGAACGGGTCGCCCTCGGCCAGCCCGCCGGCTTCACCGCTTTGAAAGGCGGCACGGCCATCCGCAAACGCCAACACCACTGCAACTGAACCCGACATGTCACTTCCTCGATTAATCAACCAATGGCCTGTGTCACCAACGCGAACGGCTGTACGCCTTCGCACGCCTGCGGAATTTCGCCGCGGCTCATGCAGGTGACGGTGTCTATGGCGGGCAGGCCGACGCTGTCCAGGTAGCCTTCCAGGCCGCAACCCACGGGGATGTCGATGCGCACGAAGGCATCCGGCACGGTGGCCAGCAGCTGCGCGATCAATGCCTGCGCCTGCGCAGCATTTTGTGCCACCACCGGGCCGATGCAGCGGCCACGACCGAAGGGCCGCAGTACCGCAAACGCCTGCAGCTGGCCGTCCACATCAAGGCCCACGGCCTGCTCGATGTCGGGGAATACGGCGTGCATCACCGCGCCGCGGTCCAGGCCGGTGGCGGCGCTGGCCAGGTAGCTCATGCGCGGGTGATCGTCTGCGCTCAGGGTGCGGCCAGCAGAAGCTGCTGCAACCACGCCAACGGTACCCTGGCGCTGCTGGATCTGCCCGAACTCGACGAAGCCCATTTTCCGGTACAGCGGTGCGCCGGCCACGGTGGCATTCAATAGCGCGGTGCGCGGGCCCACGCTGTCCAGCGCCAGGTCCATCAGGCGGCGGCCGATGCCGTGGCCCTGGTATTCATCGCTGACGATGACCAGGCCAATGGTCGACCAGCCGCCCTGGTGGCAGGCGAAGGCCGAGCCGATGACGCGGCCCTGGTCCAGGGCCACGAAGCCGTCTGCCACGCTTTGCAGCATGGCCCAGTCCTGGGCGCGGTGCGGCCATTTCAAGGCGACGGATAAAGCATGGGCGGCCGGCACGTCGGCGGCGGTCATGGCGCGGTACTGGTAATCAGTCATGCAAAGGCTCCGTTTGAGTCGCGATGGCGCCTTGTATCGCACCTGCGGCAAGGGGGTGGCAATAGGGCAGGGCAAGTTCGGCAGATTGTGCAGCGCCATGACGGCCGAGCCACATTAACTGCTTCAACCCGGACGGCCGCCAGCAGTAAATACCAGGCACACGCCATGTTAAGGCCTGTGAACCTACCTGGCGCCCGTCTTGCATTGGTCTACGCTGACGCAGATTCTGCTGTGGTTTATTGGGGCCGCCCGCGCCATCCCCGTATTTCGGGCCCAAAACAGCGCACTTTTTTGCGGTTTGCCCGCGTGTGGAGCAGGAAGCACGCTCTGCTGCCGGAACGCGTCAAAACGGTTTTTTGTGTTTTCAAGGCTGCGCTTTAAACGCCATCTGCTGAATTCACGGTGTTGTAATGAAGTCGCTGCGCAACGGAGGGGTTGCCCTCCTTAGGACTGTATACCGGGCCTTTGCGCCACAGACTTCCACGAACTCAGGAACGGCACCATGAGCTTTCTTCGCCCTAAATTCATTACCTTCGACTGCTACGGCACCCTCACCAACTTCCACATGGGCACCATGACCCGCGAGCTGTTCGCCGACCGCGTGCCGGCAGAAAAGATGGACGCCTTCGTCAAGAGTTTCTCGGCCTACCGCCTGGATGAAGTGATGGGCGACTGGCAGCCCTACGACGTGATTCTCAAGAACGCCCTGGAGCGCACCTGCAAACGCTGGAACGTGGCATTCAAGGAAGCCGAGGCGCGCCTGTACTACGACGCCGTGCCTACCTGGGGCCCGCACCCGGACGTCACCGCCGGCCTTGCGAAAATCGCCGACAAGATCCCGCTGGTGATTTTCTCCAACGCCAGCGACTCGCAAATCATGTCCAACGTCGACAAGCTGGGCGTGCCGTTCCACAAGGTGTTCACCGCCGACCAGGCCAAGGTCTACAAGCCGCGCCTGGCCGCCTTCGAGTTCATGCTGGACAACCTGGGCTGTGGCCCGGAAGACGTGCTGCACGTGTCCTCCAGCTTCCGTTATGACCTGTTCTCGGCCCACGACATGGGCATCAAGAACAAGGCCTTCGTCGCCCGTGGCCACGAGCCTGCGGCCAACGCCAGCTACGAGTACAACCAGATCGCCGACATTGGCGGGCTGCCGGGCCTGGTCGGTCTCTGACCCTTGCCCCTGGCTGCCACCGGTGGTGGCAGCTGCATTCAACCGTGGCCCGCAGGAGCAATACATGAGCAGTGAATCCTACTGGTTGGACACCGCACCGGCCTTTGGCCTTGGCCAGGTTGGCCCTGTTGAAGGGCAGGTGGACGTGGCCATTGTCGGCGGCGGCTTTACCGGCCTGTCGGCGGCCCGCGCGCTGGCGATGAAGGGCGCACGGGTGGCGGTGTTCGAGGCGGGCCGGGTGATTGGCGAGGCGTCTGGCCGCAACGGTGGCCAGTGCAACACGGGGGTAGCCCAGGATTACGCGGCGCTGTCGGCCAAGCTGGGCGCCACCCAGGCGCGCGAGTTCTACCAGGCGTATGAAAGCGCGGTGGCCAGCGTTGACGAGATTGTGCGCAGCGAAGGCATCGCCTGCGACTACCAGCGCAACGGCAAGTTGAAGCTGGCGGCCAAGCCCGAGCATTTTGCCGGCATGGCCAAGACTTATGAGTTGATTCGCCGCGAGGTGGACGCCGACGTCGAGCTGCTGTCGGCAGGGGATGTACGCCGCGAGGTGGACTCGGATCAATTTCACGGCGGCCTGTTGCAGCGCAACGGCGTGCAGATGCACGTGGGGCGTTTCGGCGTGGGCCTGGCCGAGGCGGCGGCGCGCAAGGGCGCGCTGATTTTTGAGCAGGCGGCGGTCAGCCAGTGGCAGGCCAGCGCAGGCGGCTACCAGGTGCACACCGCGCGCGGTTCGGTGCAGGCCGGGCAGTTGCTGCTGGCCTCCGGGGCATCGCAGGTGGGTGACTTGAACTGGTACCGCCGGCGCATGGCGCCCGTGGGCAGCTTCATCATCGTCACCGAGGTGCTGCCCCAGGCGGTGCTGACGCGCTTGCTGCCGGCCCAGCGCTCGTACGTGACCAGCCGCATCATCGGCAACTATTTCCGCGTTACCCCCGACAACCGCCTGCTGTTCGGCGGCCGGGCGCGCTTTGCCATGTCCAGCCCACGCTCGGATGCGAAAAGCGGCGAGATTCTGCGCGCCGCCCTGGCGCAGATGTTCCCCGAGCTTGCCCAGGTGCGCATCGACTATTGCTGGGGCGGCCTTGTGGACATGACTGCCGACCGCTTGCCGCGTGCAGGCTCCCACGACGGCATTTTCCACTCCATGGGCTACAGCGGCCATGGCGTGCAGATGTCGGTGCACATGGGCCGGGTGATGGCCGATGTGCTGGACGGCAACGCTGCCGCCAACCCGTGGCGCAGCCTGGATTGGCCGGCCATTCCGGGGCATTTCGGCAAGCCGTGGTTCTTGCCGTTGGTGGGCGCGTATTACCGCCTGCAGGACCACTTGCACTGATTGAACCTGCTTTCGCTTCAAGCACGTTCGCGGTCAACCGCGAGCCCTTCGTGTAACCCGATTATCGACAGGTAGAACCGACATGACAGACAAAAAGGTCGAATCCCAGCTCATCACCGGCCCCGACAGTGTGCGTATTTTCGAAGGCTTGAACCGTGGCATGTCGCGCCGTGAAGCGCTGCGCATGCTGGGTGTGGCGGGCATCATGGCCAGCAGCGTGGGCGGTTTGCTGGGCGGCGCAGGTTCGGTGTTCGCCGCCGAGGCGGATGCAGGCGCCGCTACCATGGGCAAGAAGGGGGGGCGCATTCGGGTGGCGGGCATGTCCTCGTCCACCGCCGACACCCTTGACCCGGCCAAGGGCGCGCTGTCCACCGACTACGCCCGTCAGTACATGTTCTACAACGGCCTGACCCGTTTCGACTCGCACCTGGTGCCGCAGCTGGAACTGGCCGAGAAAATCGACCATACCGACGCCAGCCTGTGGATCATCACCCTGCGCAGCGGCATCACCTTCCACAACGGCAAGTCGCTGACCGCCGATGACGTGGTGTTCTCGCTGGCCCGCCACAAAGACCCGGCCACTGGCTCCAAGGTGATGCCGCTGATGGAGCAGTTCGCCGAGATCAAGGCCACCGGCCCGCTGGAAGTGCAGATCAAGCTGACTGCACCGAACGCCGAGCTGCCGTCGATCCTGGCGGTGTCGCACCTGTTGATCGTGCCGGCCGGCACCACCGACTTCAACCTGGGCATCGGCACCGGGCCGTTCACCGTCAAGGAGTTCCGCCCAGGCGTGCGTTCGGTGGCGGCGCGCAACCCCAACTACTGGAAGCCGGGCCTGCCGTACCTGGACGAGATCGAGTTCATTGCCATCTCCGACGAGCCGTCGCGGGTGAACGCGCTGCTGTCGGGCGACGTGCACATGATCAACGAGGTCAACCCGCGCTCCACCCAGCGCATCGCTGCCAGCGCCGGGCACAAGGTGGTGGACGCGCCGTCGGGCAACTACACCGACATGATTTTGCGCCAGGACCAGATGCCTACCCAGAACGCCGATTTCAGCCAGGCCATGAAGTACCTGCTGGACCGCGAACAGGTGAAGTCGGCGGTGTTCCGTGGCTACGCGGTGGTGGGCAACGACCACCCCATTGCGCCGGGCTCGCGCTACTACAACGCCGACCTGCCGCAAACCCCGTACGACCCGGACAAGGCGCGCTTCCTGCTGAAGAAAGCCGGCATGAGCAGCGTGAAGATGCCGCTGGTGGCGTCGCCGGCGGCCACAGGTTCCGTGGACATGGCGGTGCTGCTGCAGCAGTCGGCCAAGCAGGCAGGCCTGGACCTGACCGTGAACCGCCTGCCGCCGGACGGGTACTGGTCCAACCACTGGATGAAGCACCCCATCAGCTTCGGCAACATCAACCCGCGGCCGAACGCCGACATCATCTTCTCGCAGTTCTTCCAGTCCACCGCGCCGTGGAACGAATCGGGCTGGAAGAACGAGCAGTTCGACCAGTTGCTGATGACCGCGCGCGGCGAGACCGACGACGCCAAGCGCAGCCAGATGTACAAGGACATGCAGACCCTGGTGCACGACCACTGCGGCATCGGCATTCCGGTGTTCATCAGCAACATCGACGGCGTGGATGCGCGCATCAAGGGCTACGGCAGCAACCCGCTGGGCGGCTTCATGGGCTACATGTTCGCCGAGCAGGTGTGGCTGGACGCGTGACCTGAGCTTTAGCGGGCCTGTGGGAGCTGGCTTGCCAGCGAGCTTTTCCAGGTCCCCAAAAGCCTGGTGTTTGCGGGGGGGGGGGGCCGGGGGCGGCCCCGCGTGTTTTCCCCGCCCCCCAAAAGCTCGCGGGCAAGCCAGCTCCCACAAAAACGGTGCAGGAGACGTACCATGCACAACACTCTGTACTGGCTGATCGCGCGGCGCCTGGGGCTGGTGGCCCTGACGCTGCTGATTGTGTCGATGGTGGTGTTCGCCATCACCGCGGTGCTGCCCGGCGACGCCGCGCAACAGGCCCTGGGCCAGTTCGCCACGCCTGAACAGGTGGCGGCGCTGCGCACCCAGCTGGGCCTGGACCAGCCCGGCATCGTCCGTTACCTGCACTGGCTGGGTGGCCTGGTCACCGGCCACCTGGGCGAGTCGGTGTCCAACGCCATGCCGGTCAGCGAGCTGATGGCCGGGCGGCTGCCCAACACCCTGATGCTGGCGGCCGTGACCGCGCTGGTGTCGGTGCCGGTGGCGCTGACCCTGGGCATCGTCTCGGCCATGCGCCGTGGCGGGCGCCTGGACAGTGTGCTGAGCTTCTGCACCCTGACCCTGGTGGCCGTGCCGGAATTTCTGGTGGCGACCCTGGCGGTGCTGATTTTCGCCGTCAAGCTGCGCTGGCTGTCGGCCTTGTCGTTCGCCGCCGAGGTGCACACGCCGATGGAATTCCTGCGCGCCTATGCCTTGCCGGTCGTCACCCTGTGCTGCGTGATCGTGGCGCAGATGGCGCGCATGACCCGCGCCGCGGTCATCGACCAACTCGACAGCCCCTACGTGGAAATGGCCCGCCTGAAGGGTGCCAGCCCCGTGCGCATCGTGCTGCGCCATGCCTTGCCCAACGCCATCGGCCCCATCGTCAACGCCGTGGCGCTGAGCCTGTCGTACCTGCTGGGCGGCGTGGTCATCGTCGAGACCATCTTCAACTACCCCGGCATCGCCAGCCTGATGGTGGACGCGGTCACCAACCGTGACATGGCCCTGGTGCAGGCCTGCACCATGCTGTTTTGCGCCGCCTACCTTGCGCTGGTGCTGGTGGCCGACGTGGTGGCAATCATCTCCAACCCGAGGCTGAGACAGCGATGAACAACGTGATTGGCAAGACCGCTGGTTTCAAACCCCTGGCCCGCCCGCGCACCCCGGTGCTGGGCGTGGTGGGCGCCGTGGTGTGCCTGTTCTGGCTGCTGGTGGCCATATTCGGCGGCCTGCTGGCGCCCCACGGCGTGGGTGACGTGATCTCCAACAACGTCTTCGACGACCTGGGCCGCGCCTTCCCGCTGGGCACCGACTACCTGGGCCGCGACATGCTCAGCCGCGTGCTGATCGGCGCGCGTTTCACCGTCGGCCTGGCGCTGGTGGCGGCGGTGCTGGCCAGCACCGTGGGCACCGCGCTGGCGCTGTTGTCGGTGGTGTCGTCGCGCTGGCTGGACGGCTGCGTCAGCCGCATCATGGACGCGCTCATCTCCATCCCCAGCAAGATGCTGGCGCTGGTGGTGGTGTCGGCGTTCGGCGCCTCGGTGGAGCTGCTGATCGCCACGGCGGTGCTCAGCTACGCGCCGGGCTGCTACCGCATTGCCCGTAGCCTGGCCACCAACATTGAAGCGCTGGAATACGTGCAGGTGGCACGCACCCGTGGCGAGCCGCGCTGGTACATTGCCTGCGTGGAAATTCTGCCGAACATGCTCAACCCGGTGCTCACCGACCTGGGGCTGCGCTTCGGCTTCATCGTACTGCTGCTCAGCGGCATGAGCTTCCTGGGCCTGGGCGTGCAGCCACCGGACGCCGACCTGGGTTCGCTGGTGCGCGAAAACATCGGCGGCCTGAGCCAGGGTGCACCGGCGCTGGTGATTCCAGCGCTGGCCATCGGCTCCATGACCGTGGGCATCAACCTGCTGATCGACAGCATTTCCAGCCGTCGCCAGCGCAGCAAGGGAGGGCACTGAATGAGCCATCTCATCCAAGTCAAAGACCTGCGGGTGAATGCCTGTGGCGACCACGGCGAGACCGAGATCGTCAAAGGCGTGAGTTTCAACCTGGAACGCGGCGAGGTGCTGGCGCTGATCGGTGAGTCCGGTTCGGGCAAGACCACCATCGCCCTGTCGTTGCTGGGCTATGCCCGCCGCGGCTGCCGCATTGCCGGTGGCCAGGTGCGGGTGGGCGACGACGACCTGCTGGCCCTGAGCGAAAGCGAGCTGCAGGCCCTGCGTGGCAACCGTGTGTGCTACGTGGCGCAAAGCGCGGCCGCAGCCTTCAACCCGGCGCAGAAGCTGATTGACCAGGTGCTGGAAGGCGCGCTGATTCACGGCGTGGGCGGCACTCGCGAGCATCTGCGGGTGAAGGCCATCGAGCTGTTCCGCGACCTGGCCCTGCCAGACCCGGAACACATCGGCGAGCGCTACCCGCACCAGGTGTCGGGCGGACAGTTGCAGCGCATCATGGCGGCCATGGCGCTGATCAGCGACCCGCTGCTGGTGGTGCTCGACGAGCCCACCACGGCGCTCGACGTGACCACCCAGATCGACGTGCTGCGCGCCTTCAAGCGTGTGGTGCGCGAGCGCGGCGCCACGGCGGTGTACGTCAGCCACGACCTGGCGGTGGTGGCGCAGATGGCCGACCAGATCATCGTGCTCAACGGCGGGCAGATCCTTGAAGACAACGGCACCGCCGCGCTGCTCAAGTCGCCCAACCACGAATACACCCGCAGCCTGCTGGACGCCGCGCGGCCGGCGGCAAAAATTCGCGTGGACGACGTGGCGCGCGGCAACACGCCGCTGCTGACCATCAAGGGCATGACCGCCGGCTACGGCCCGCGCGACCTGCACGGGCTGCCGCGCATTCGCGTGCTGGAAGACGTCGACCTTACCCTGCACCGTGGCCAGGCCATGGGCATCATCGGTGAGTCGGGCTCGGGCAAGTCGACCCTGGCACGGGTGGTGGCCGGGCTGCTGCAACCGGCGCGCGGCGAAGTGCTGTTCGACGGCCAGCCGTTGTCCGGCGACCTCAAGGGCCGCAGCGCCGACCAGTTCCGCCGCATCCAGATGGTGTTCCAGAACGCCGACACGGCGCTGAACCCCATGCACAGCATCGCCAACATCCTCGGCCGGCCGCTGCGCGCCTACCACGGCCTGAAAGGCGCGGCGCAGCGCAAGCGCATCGATGAGCTGCTGGACCTGGTGAAGCTGCCGCGCAGCATCGCCGAGCGCCGCCCCGGTGCCTTGTCGGGCGGGCAGAAGCAGCGCGTCAACCTGGCACGGGCGCTGGCGGCCAAGCCGGACCTGATTTTGTGCGACGAGGTCACCTCGGCGCTGGACACCGTGGTGGGCGCGGCCATCCTGGAGTTGCTGGCCGAACTGCGCCGCGAGCTGAAGGTGTCGTACCTGTTCATCAGCCACGACATTTCCACCGTGCGCGCCCTGTGCGACGACGTGGCGGTGATGTACAGCGGCCACATCGTCGAGAGCGGCAGCCGCCAGGCCCTGGCCCAGGCGCCGTTCCACCCCTATACCAACCTGCTGATCAATTCGGTGCCGGCGTTGCGCCAGGGCTGGCTGGAAAGCACGGCGGTGGCCTGCAAGCTGCCGCCCATCAGCGCGCCCACCGCCAACCAGCGCGAGCTGTGCACCTTCCTCAACCGCTGCCCGCTGCGCGTGGAAGGCCTGTGCAACCACACCGCGCCCAACCGCCGCGCCATTGTCGGCGGCAGCGAGATCCTCTGCCACCTGGACAGCCCGCAGCTGGCCGCTGGCCAACCGACCCTCATTTTGCCCACCCAGGGAGCCTACGCATGAGTGCCCGTTTTGTCCGCCTGGCCGAGCAGCAACGCCCGGCCGTTCACCTCAAGGTCGATGGCCAGCCGGTGCAGGCGCTGGAAGGCGACACGCTGATGGTGGCGCTGCTGACCTGCGGCGACAGCCTGCGCGGCTCGGAATTCGACAACGGCCGCCGGGCCGGCTTTTGCCTGATGGGCGCCTGCCAGGACTGCTGGGTATGGACCCGCAGCGGCGAGCGCCTGCGCGCCTGCAGCCAGGACGTGCGCGACGGCCTGGACATTCTCACCTCACAACCGGAGGCACTATGGCCACTGCGCGGGTAACCATTGTAGGTGCCGGGCCTGCGGGCATCCGCTGCGCCGAGACCCTGCTGGCTGCGGGCATCCGCCCGACGCTGGTGGACGAGGGCCGCCGCGCCGGCGGGCAGATCTACCGGCGCCAGCCCGAAGGCTTCAAGCGTGATTACACGCAGTTGTACGGCAGCGAGGCGGGCAAGGCGCGCGCCCTGCACGAACGCTTCGACCAGCTGCGCGAGCAACTGGACTACCGCCCCGACACCCTGGTGTGGAACCTGGCCGACCAGCAGCTGTGCTGCGCCAGCCAGGGCCGGCATTCGGCGCTGGACTACGACGCGCTGGTGCTGTGCACCGGCGCCACCGACCGGCTGCTGCCGGTACACGGCTGGCAGCTGGCGGGCACCTACAGCCTGGGCGGCGCGCAGATCGCGCTGAAGGCCCAGGCGGTGTCCATCGGCGCCAGCGTGGTGTTCATGGGCACCGGGCCGCTGCTGTACCTGGTGGCCAGCCAGTACGTGAAAGCCGGCGCCAAGGTGGTGGCGGTGCTCGACACCTCGCCGTTGTATTCGCGGTTGAAAGCCACGCCCAAGCTGATGGCGCGCCCCGGCGTGCTGGCCACCGGCATCAGCCTGCTGGCGGGCCTGTACCAGGCCGGCATCGCGGTGCACCTGGGCGTCACGCCGCTGCAGATTCACGGCGACGAACGCACCGGTGTCGAAGGCGTGACCGTGCGCACCGGCAAGGGCGCGCTGCTGCGCGTGGCCTGCGACGCGGTGGCCCTGGGTTACCACCTGCGCCCGGAAACCCAACTGGCGGACCTGGCCGGCTGCGCCTTCGCCTTCGACGAGGCCTCCGGGCAGTGGCTGCTGCAGACCGACGAAGACGGCCGCACCTCGCTGGCCAACGTCTACGCTGCCGGTGACGGCGCGCGCATTCGCGGCGCCGACGCGGCGGAAGCGGCGGGGCGCCTGGCGGCCCTGGCGTTGCTCAAGGACCTGGGCCTGCCAGTGGCCGACGACGCCGTGGCCACCCAGCGTCGCATTTTGGCGCAGATGGACCGCTTCCGCCTCGGCCTGACCCAGGCCTTCCCGTGGCCGGCGGCCCAGGTTGAATACCTGCCGGATGAGGCCATCGTCTGCCGTTGCGAGATGATCAGCGCCGGTGAGCTGCGTGGCGTGGTGCGCGAAAAGGGCGCCTGCGAGGTCAACCGCGCCAAGGCCTTCAGCCGTGTGGGCATGGGCCGTTGCCAGGGCCGTTACTGCTCCCAGGCCGGCGCCGAAATCATCGCCGCCGAGGCCGGCGTGCCGGTCAGGGAAGTGGGCCGCCAGCGCGGTCAGGCGCCGGTAAAACCGCTGACCCTGAGCTTGCAGGAGGTACAGGCATGACTACCCGACAGGCCGATGTAGTGATTGTGGGCGGCGGCTTCATGGGCGCCGCTGCGGCGTTTTTCCTGCGCGAGCACGGGCGCTCGGTGATTCTGCTGGAGCGCGACCAGATCGGCCAGTACGCCAGCGGCGTCAACTTCGGCAACGTCCGCCGCCAGGGCCGCTACTTGTGCCAGCTGGAACTGTCGAACCGCTCGTTCCACCTGTGGAAACGCCTGCCGGAGCTTATCGGCGAAGACCTGGAGTTCCTGCCCAGCGGCCACATGCGCGTGTGCTACGACGCCGCGCACATCGCCGACCTTGAGGCCTACGCCCAGGCGCCAGAAGCCCGCGAGTTGGACCTGCAGATTTTCAGCGGCAAGGCCCTGCACGAACGCTTTCCGTTCCTGGGCCCGGACGTGCAGGGCGGCTCCTACGCCCCCCACGACGGCCATGCCAACCCGCGCCTGGCCGCCCCGGCCTTCGCCCGCGCGGCCATTCGCGCCGGCGCCACGGTGCATGAACGCACCGAGGTGCGCGAGGTGCAGAAGGTGGGCGGCGATTTTCACATCGATACCACCGACGGCCGCCGCTTCAGCGCGCCGAACCTGCTGGTGACTGCCGGCGCCTGGGGCGACAAGCTTGCGGCGCAGTTCGGCGAGCCGGTGCCGCTGGAGACCAACGGCCCGCAAATGGCCGTCACCGAGCCAGTGCCTTATGCGCTGAAGACGGTGATTGGCGTGTACACGAAGATTCCCGAAGAAGTGATCTACTTCCGCCAGATCGCCCGTGGCAACATCGTCATCGGTGGCGGCTACCGCAGCAAGCCGGACATGCTCAACCGTCGCGCCCACGTGGAGCCGCGCAGCATCCTCAACCAGATCAGCCAGATGCGCCGGCTGGTGCCGGGTATTGCGCCGTTGAACATCATCCGCGTGTGGAGCGGCATCGAGAGCTACACCCCCGACTCGTTGCCGATCATGGGCCCCAGCGGCCAGGTCGATGGCCTGTACTACGCCTTCGGCTTCTGCGGCGCCGGCTTCCAGCTGGGCCCGGGCGTGGGCGCGGTAATGGCCGAACTGATTGCCACGGGCAGCACCAGCACGCGTATCCATGACTTCCACATCAACCGCTTCGCCTCTGTGGGAGCTGGCTTGCCGGCGAGCTTTTCAGGGGCCCAACAGCTCGCTGGCAAGCCAGCTCCCACAAAAACGGCCCCTACAGCGTGAAAATCATGAACACCCGCACCCTGGATATTCTCAAGCAGCTGATCAGCTTCGACACCACCTCCAGCCAGTCCAACCTGGCGCTGATCCACTACGTGCAACAGTTACTCAACGCCCACGGCATCGACACCACCCTGGTGCACGACGAAGCCGGCACCAAGGCCAACCTGTTCGCCAGCGTCGGCCCCCAGCACGTCCCCGGCGTGCTGCTGTCCGGGCACACCGACGTGGTGCCGGTGGCCGGCCAGGCCTGGACCAGGCCGCCGTTCCAGGCCACGGTCAGCGACGGCAAGCTGTACGGCCGTGGCAGCTGCGACATGAAGGGCTTCATCGCCGTGGCCCTCGACGCGCTGCTGAGCGCCGTGGGCCAGCCGCTGCAACGCCCGCTGCAACTGGCGCTCAGCTACGACGAAGAGATCGGCTGCGTGGGCGTGCGGCGCCTGCTGGACGTGCTGCACCTGGCGCCGCAACGGCCATTCCTGTGCATCGTCGGCGAGCCCACCAACATGCACTTCGCCCTGGGCCACAAGGGCAAGGCCTCGTACCGCGTGCACTGCCACGGCCAGGAGGCGCATTCGTCGCTGGCGCCGCTGGCAGCCAACGCCATCCACCTGGCCAGCGACTTCATCGCCAGCCTGCGCAATACCCAACAGCGCCTGCAGCAGCAGGGCGCCCATGACGATGCCTACGACATCGCCTACAGCACTGTGCACGTCGGCCGCATTGACGGCGGCAAGGCGCTGAACATCGTGCCGAACCTGTGCACCCTGGAATTCGAGATCCGCCACCTGCCGGCCGATGACCCCGAGGTGATGCTGGCGCAACTGGCCGAGCAGGCCGAGGCCATCGCCCGCGAAGCGAAGAAGGTCAGTGGCGTGGCGGATATTCGTATCGAGAGCCTGAACGCCTACCCGGGGCTGGATACCTCGCCCACGGTTGACGCGGTGCGCTGGCTGCAGGCGTTTGCGGCGCCGGAAACGGCGCAGGTGAAGGTGGCGTTCGGCACTGAAGGCGGGCTGTTCGCCCAGCGCCTTAACGTGCCGGTAGTGGTGTGCGGGCCGGGCTCGATCGAGCAGGCGCACAAGGCCGATGAGTATGTGGAGCTGGCGCAACTGCAAGCCTGCGAACGCCTGCTCCAGACCCTGCTGAAATCCCTGTAGCAGCGGTAACCTGTGGGAGCTGGCTTGCCAGCGAGCCGTTGGGGCCACTGAAAAGCTCGCTGGCAAGCCAGCTCCCACAAGGTTGCATTACACCTTGAACTGCAACACCACCTGATTCAACTGCACCGCCAACCGCGACAACTCGCCACTGGCCGACGAGGTCTGGTCGGCGCCCGCCGAGGTCTGGATCGACAGGTCGCGGATGCTGGTCAGGTTGCGGTCCACTTCACGCGCCACCTGTGCCTGTTCCTCGGTGGCGGTGGCGATGCTGACGTTGCGCTCGTTGATCTGCACAATCGCCGCGGTAATCTCGGCCAGCGCCTGGCCGGCGCCCTGGGCCACTTCCAGGCTGGCGCGTGCGCGTTCGCTGCTCTGGCCCATGGAGGTCACTGCCTTGCTGGCGCCACCCTGGATGGAGACGATCATGGTCTCGATTTCCGCCGTGGACTGCTGTGTGCGGTGGGCCAGGGCCCGTACTTCATCCGCCACCACGGCGAAGCCACGCCCGGCGTCACCGGCACGCGCCGCTTCGATGGCGGCGTTCAGGGCCAGCAGGTTGGTCTGCTCGGCCACCCCGCGAATCACGTCCAGCACGCCGCTGATGTCCTTGAGCTGCAAGGCCAGGCCGTCGATTTCCACCGCAGTGGCGCCTACCGACTCATGCAGGGCGTTGATCACGCTCAGGGTTTCGTCGACGCGCTGGCGGCCGTTTTCCGCCGACTGGCTGGAATCGCGGGCTGCAGTGGAGGCCAGGGCGGCGTTGCGCGCCACTTCTTCGACGGCGGCGCTCATCTGGTTGATGGCGGTGGCGGCCTGGTTGATTTCGTCGTTCTGGCGCTGGATGCCGTGCAGGGCGTCCTGGGTCAGCGCGGCCATTTCTTCCGACGTGGAGGCCAGGTGGTTGGACGAGCCACCCAGCTCGGCCAGGGTGTGCTGCAGGTTCGCCTGCATGCGCGCCAGCGCCGCCAGCAGGCGGCCCGGTTCGTCGTGGCCGTCCACCAGAATGGGCTTGCTGAGGTCGTTGGCGGCGATTTGCTCGGCCACCGCCAGGGCGCGGGCCACCGGCGTCACCAGGCTGCGGGTGAACAGCGTGGCCAGGCCCAGGGTAGCGGCCAGGGCCACCAGGATGGCGCCGATGGTCACGTTGCGCGCCTGGCTGTAGGCGTCGTTGGCCACCACGTCGGACTCGGCCATTGTCTGGTTGACCTGCTGGGCGACGGCGTCGATGTCGCTGCTGAACTGGTTGCCGGCCACGGTCTGCTCGCCGGTGGGCTGGCTGAGGGCGGTGGCGACGTCGTCACGCTTCTGCTCGATGGCCTGCAGGAAGCGCGTGTGCACCTCCAGGTAGCGGCCCATGGCGGCTTCCAGTTGCGCGTAGGCCTGCAGCCCGGCGTCGCTGCGCAGCATGGTCTTGAGCTTGCGCACATCGGCCTGCAGGTCGTCGCGGCCACGGTTGATGCTGCCGCGTGCCAATTCCGCGCCCTGGCTGCTGAGGGCCACGCGCAGGTTGGTGTTGCCCAGGCGGATGGTCAGCAGGTCGCTCTTGATTCGGCCGATGGTCTGCACGGCGGGCAGCACCTGGTCCTGCAGGGTGGAACGCGAGCTTTTCAGCTGGCTGAACTGCAACAGCGAAAACAGCCCGAGGGCGGTGATCAGCAGGGCGAAGAAACCGAAGCACAAAAGTGATCGGGGTGCGATGTTCAAGTGGCGAAGATTCATCAAGAAGGTCTCGATAGTGGCAAAGTGATAACCTTCTTTCGGCATGAAACGTTTAAGCTTGAGGCCCGGACTAGACGCTTCGGCAACTTTGTATAGACCGGTACGTAAAAATTAAGCAGCACCTGCTGCCTGCTTCCCTTTTTCAGCATTCGCCACTGTTGCCGAGGCGTTTTCGGCATCCTGCGGCGCCGCATGTTTTTAGACTGGGCCTACCGTGACTCACAGGACCCGCCCATGCTGCGCAACCGACTGAAAGACCCCACCTTGTTGGCCGAACGCGCCTACATCAACGGCCAATGGCTGGCCGCCGACACCGGCGCCACCCTCAATGTGCTGGACCCGGCCACCGGCGAGTGCATTGCCCGGGTGCCGGCGCTGCTGGGCGCCGAGACCCGCCATGCCATCGCCGCCGCCGAAGCGGCGTTGCCGGCCTGGCGCGCACGCCCGGCGGCCCAACGGGCACTGCTGCTGGAGGCCTGGCACCAGGCGATCCTCGACAACCTCGATGACCTGGCGCTGATCATGACCCTGGAACAGGGCAAGCCGCTGGCCGAGGCCCAGGGCGAGATCCGCTACGGCGCCAGCTTCGTCAAATGGTTCGCCGAGGAGGCCCGGCGCATCTACGGTGACACCATTCCGGCACCCGCCGGCGACCGCCGCCTGCTCACGCTCAAACAACCGGTGGGCGTGTGCGCCGCCATCACCCCGTGGAACTTCCCCACCGCGATGATCACCCGCAAGTGCGCGCCGGCGCTGGCCGCGGGCTGCACCATCATCGTCAAGCCGTCGGATTTGACGCCGCTGTCGGCCCTGGCCCTGGCGGTGCTGGCCGAGCGCGTGGGCATCCCGGCCGGGGTGTTCAACGTTATCACTGGCTTGCCCCAGGCCATCGGCGCCGAGCTGACTGGCAACCCCACCGTGCGCAAGATCTCGTTCACCGGCTCCACTGCCGTCGGCCGCCTGCTGATGCGCCAGAGTGCCGAGCACATCAAGCGCCTGAGCCTGGAGCTAGGCGGCAACGCGCCGTTCATTGTGTTCGACGACGCCGACATCGAGCAGGCCGTGGCCGGGCTGATGCTGAGCAAATTCCGCAACGCCGGGCAGACCTGCGTGTGCGCCAACCGCATCCTGGTGCAGAGCGGCATTTACGAGCGCTTCGCCGAACGCCTGCTGCAGGAAGTGGCCACGCTGAAGCTGGGCAACGGCCTGGAAAACGGCGTGACCCTGGGCCCGCTGATCAACCAGGCGGCGGTGGAGAAGGTCGCCCGCCATGTCGATGACGCGCTGGGGCAGGGCGCGCGGCTGCTGTGCGGCGGGGTGCCGGATGCCGCCAGCCCCTTCGTGGCGCCGACGGTGCTGGCAGACGTGACCACCGGCATGCTCTGCACCCAGGAGGAAACCTTCGGGCCGCTGGTGCCGTTGATTCGCTTCGACAGCGAAGCCCAGGCCATCGCCATCGCCAACGACACGCCCTATGGCCTGGCGGCGTATTACTTCACGCAGAACCTGCAGCGTTCATGGCGCGTGGGCGAGGCCC
Source organism: Pseudomonas sp. JC1203 (assembly GCF_056175065.1). Taxonomy (NCBI): domain Bacteria; kingdom Pseudomonadati; phylum Pseudomonadota; class Gammaproteobacteria; order Pseudomonadales; family Pseudomonadaceae; genus Pseudomonas; species Pseudomonas sp. JC1203. The sequence continues at coordinate 377,041 of NZ_JBWCAM010000003.1, read as the reverse complement.
TGGACTTCGGCATGGTGGGCTTGAACACTGGCGTCATTTCCATGGAAGTGGCGCCGTTTGGTGGCGTGAAGCAGTCCGGCCTGGGGCGCGAGGGTTCGCGCTACGGGTTGGACGAGTACCTGGAGATCAAGGCCTTCCATATCGGCGGTGTCTGAAGCAGACGCCGCCTGCGGCAGCTGCTATATCCTGTGGGAGCTGGCTTGCCAGCGAGCTGTTAGGGCCATAAAAGCTCGCTGGCAAGCCAGCTCCCACAAGACAGTTGCTGCTACAGCCCGTAGCAGCGGCCGCAGGCCGCGTCAGTACCCGTCGACGCGGTCTATCTGCCCATTCAACCGCTCGCCGCGCTGGTGCCGGCGGATGTTGTCCAGCAGCACCGCAAAGGCGCTGTCGGGCTGGGTCATGGCAGCAATGTGCGGGGTGAGCACGATGCGCGGGTGCTGCCAGAACGGGTGGTCGGCGGGCGCGGGCTCCTCGGCCAGCACGTCCAGCACCGCGCCGCCGAGCTGGCCGCTGGCCAGGGCGGCCAGCAGGTCCGCTTCGTTCAGGTGCGCGCCACGGCCCATGTTGATCAGCCCGGCGCCCCGGGGCAGCTGCGCGAACAGGCGCCCGTCGAGGATGCCACGGGTGTGCTCGGTCAACGGCAGCAGGCAGATGAGCATGTCGCACTGGGCCAGGAAGGCCGGCAGCTGTGCGTCACCGGCAAAGCACGCCACGCCGGGCAGGTCATGGGCGCTGCGGGCCCAGCCGCTCAGGGCAAAGCCGAAGGGCTGCAGGGCGTTGACGATGGCCTGGCCCTGCTGGCCCAGCCCCATCACGCCCACGCGGCGCTGGCTGGCCGGCACCAGCGCGTGGTCTTCCCACACGCCGGCCTGCTGCTGGGCACGGTAGCGCAGTATGTCGCGGTGCAGGCTGAGCACCGCCCAGGTGGCGTACTCGCACATGCCCTGGGTGATGCCGGGGTCGAGCATGCGCGCCACCGGCAGGTGGGCGGGCAGGGTGGCCAGGTTCAGCTGGTCGACGCCGGCGGAAATCGCCAGCAGCGCCTTGAGGTTGGGCAACAGCGTGGCCAGGTCGTCCGGCGCCTGCCAGGCGGCCAGGTAGTGAATGTCGGCGGGGTCGCCGATGTCTGGCCATTGGCGGAATTCGATGTCGGGGGCGTGGGCGGCGAACAGTTGTCGCCAGCGCTCGCCACGCTGTGGGTCGGCTTTGTAGAGCAGGGCCATGGTGTCCTCGGTGGCAAAAAAGGGCTGTGCCTATTGTGGTCCATTGGTGCCAAGCGATTCTGCCGTTTGCGCCCTGCAAAACAGTGGATCTGCGCAGGCTGGCAGGCAAGTTCGGCCAAGTCGGCTCCGCGCAACCCGTACTCTGGAATGCATCGAAACCCACCCCCGGGCATGGCCAGAGGAACCCTTATGAACAGCAAACTCAACGATACCCCCCGCCTGCTGCAACAGCGTGAACAATCGGTGCCGCGCGGCGTGCTCACAGCCCACCCGCTGGTCATCGACCGCGCCCAGGGCTCGCAGCTGTGGGACGTCGACGGCAAGCGCTTCCTGGACTTCGTGGGCGGTATCGGCGTGCTCAATATCGGGCACAACCATCCAAAAGTGGTCGAAGCGGTGCAGGCGCAGCTGCAGAAGGTCTCGCATGCCTGCTTCCAGGTTGTGGCCTACCCACCGTACATTGAACTGGCCCAGCGCCTCAGCCAACTGGTAGGCGGTGACGTGCCGCACAAGGCGGCGCTGTTCACCTCGGGTGCGGAAGCGGTGGAAAACGCCATCAAGATCGCCCGCGGCCACACCAACCGCCCAGGCGTGATTGCCTTCCGTGGCGGCTTCCACGGCCGCACCCTGCTGGGCTGCAGCCTGACCGGCATGAGCCAGCCGTACAAACAGAACTTCGGCCCGTTTGCCCCGGAAATCTTCCACACCCCGTACCCCAACCCGTACCGCGGCGTGAGCAGCGACGATGCCCTGGCCGCGCTGCAGGAAGTGTTCGCCACCCAGATTGCCCCGGACCGCGTGGCCGCCATCATCGTCGAGCCGGTGCAGGGCGACGGCGGTTTCCTCACCGCGCCGCCCGAGTTCCTGCAAGCCCTGCGCAGGCTCACCGAGCAGCACGGCATTGTGCTGATCCTTGATGAAATCCAGGCAGGCTTCGGCCGCACCGGGCGCTGGTTCGGCTTCCAGCACGCGGGCATCCAGCCCGACCTGGTCACCGTGGCCAAGAGCCTGGCTGGCGGCCTGCCGCTGTCAGCCGTGGTGGGCCGCAGCGAGATCATGGACGCGCCCACCCCAGGCGGTCTGGGCGGTACCTACGGCGGCAACGCCCTGGCCTGCGCGGCGGCGCTGGCGGTGATCGACGCCTTTGAAGAAGAGCAGCTGCTGGCCCGTGGCGAACAGCTGGGCGTGCGCCTGCGCAAGGGCCTGGAGGCCCTTAAACAACAGCACTCGCGCATTGGCGACGTGCGTGGCCAGGGCTTCATGCTGGCCATGGAGATGGTGACTGCCGACGGCAGCGCCAGCCCCGACGCGGCCCTGGCGCAACAGGTGATCGACGCCGCCCGCGAAGGTGGCCTGCTGGTGATCAAGTGCGGCGTGCACCGCAACGTGGTGCGTTTCCTGGCGCCGCTGACCACCACCGACGCCGAGCTCGACGAAGCCCTGGCCATTCTCGACCGCGCCTTGGCACGGGTCTTGATTGCCTGAATTCCACGACAGGCCCGGGCTTCGCTGCCCGGGTCGCCGTTGTCCATCATAGGGATGAAGTTGGCATGCGCCTGACTGATTATCGTGTGTTGCTGCTGGATTGTGACGGCGTGCTGATCGACCGTGACAGTGGCGTCTGGACGGCGCTGCAGGGCCTGTTCGCCGGTGCCTGCGCGGTGCCGGAAAAAGCTTCGGTGCTGGACCGCTTCGAACAGGTGCTGCACGGCCTGTACCCACGGTTCGACGAGCTGGGTTTTACCGGGCTGTTGTGCTTTACCCACCGCCAGCTGGCGGAAGGGCTGGGGCTGCGGGCCAGTTGGGAGGAGAGCCTGAGCTTCGCGCGCACCCCCGTGACCTGGCCGCTGTTCGAGGACGCGCCGGGGGCCTTGCTGTACCTGCGCAAGTTCTACCGGCTGGTGATACTGTGTGACCGCGACGCCCAGGACCGTGAAGCCTTGTGCGAGCGCCTGGGCATCCAGGGTGATGAGCTGCTGGCGCCCGGCGAGGCCCAGGCCTGGCTCGACCAGCAACAAGTGCCGTTCGAGCAGGCGCTGTGGGTGCGCGCCAGCGTGCCCGAACCTGCCCAGCAGGGGGCGGTGTGCTTGCTGCGCAGGGGCCGGCGGCACACGGGGGAATGCCCGGTGGACGAGTGCATCAACAGCCTCGCCGACCTGGTGTCGCAACATCAGCTATGGTTACGCCGTTGAATTGATTGAAGAACCTCAGGGACATTGGCATTCGAGGGCTACACAATGGAAGGCATGGTCAAACTGGACCGCATCGACATCAACATCCTGGTCGAACTGCAAAAAGACGGCCGCATGACCAACGTCAGTCTCGCCGACGCCGTGGGGCTGTCGGCCAGCCCCTGCCTGCAGCGGGTGAAGCGCCTGGAAGCGGCGGGGTATATCTCCAGCTACAAGGCCCACATCAACCTGGCGAAGATCACCGAGTCGGTGACCATCTTCACCGAGGTCACCCTCAGCGACCACAAACGCGAGGATTTCGCCAAGTTCGAAGCCAACATTCGCCAGGTCGACGAGGTGCTCGAATGCCACCTCATCAGCGGCGGCTACGACTACCTGGTGCGCTTCATGACCCGTAGCATCCAGCACTACCAGGAAGTGATCGAAAGCATCATCGACAAGAACATCGGCATCGCCAAATACTTCAGCTACATCGTCATCAAGTCACCGGTGATGAAAGAGGTGGTGCCCCTGCGCAAGCTGATCCGGCATTAACGCGCAGTTTACCCCCGGCGATACAGCACAACCTCCCATGCAGCCGCTGCGAACGGCACGCGGCGCGGGGGCGGGTTTGGTAGCGTAGGCGTCATGGATTTTTCCTTTTTTCGGGGCCCCGCCAATGACCGACCACACCGCGAACACCTTCAGCATCGACCCGGCCCTGACGCGCCGCCTCTACATCAACGGCGACTGGTGCCTGCCGGTGCAGGCGGCCGGCAGCCTGCCGGTGGTGAACCCGGCCACCGAAGCGGTGGTGGCCGAGGTGGCCGCAGGCTCGGCGGCGGATGTGGACAACGCGGTGGTGGCCGCCCGCGCCGCGTTTGTCCAGTGGAGCGTGTCGTCGGTGGCCACCCGGGTGCAGGTGCTGACGCGCTTGCATGAGCTGATGCTGGAGCGCACGGAGCAATTTGCCCAGGCGCTGTCGCTGGAGATGGGCGCGGCCATCAGCTTCGCCCGCACCTTGCAGGTGCCGCTGGCCGCCGAACACATTCGCGTGGTACGTGACCTGCTGCCGACTTACCCGTTCCAGAAGCTGGAGCACGGCACGGCCATTACCCGCGAGGCCATCGGCGTGTGCGCGCTGATCACGCCGTGGAACTGGCCGCTGTACCAGATCACCGCCAAGGCCGCCGCGGCCATTGCCGCGGGCTGCACCGTGGTGCTGAAGCCCAGCGAGCTTTCGCCCCTGAGCGCGCTGCTGTTTGCCCAGCTGGTGCACGATGCCGGGGTGCCGGCCGGGGTGTTCAACCTGGTCAACGGCAGCGGCGCCGAGGTGGGCGAGGCCATGGCCAGCCACCCCGATATCGACATGATTTCCATCACCGGCTCCAACCGTGCCGGCGCCCTGGTGGCGCAGGCGGCCGCGCCGACGGTGAAGCGGGTGACCCAGGAACTGGGCGGCAAATCGCCCAACGTGCTGCTGCCCGACGCCGACTTTGCCAAGGTGGTGCCGCTGGGGGTGATGACTGCGTTCCGCAACGTCGGCCAGTCGTGCAGCGCGCCGACGCGCATGGTGGTGCCGCGCGCGCGCCTGGCGGAAATCGAAGCGTTGGCGGCGGCGACCGCCAATGACATTCTGGTGGGCGCGCCGAGCTCGTCTGACACCGTGCTGGGCCCCATTGCCAACCAGGCGCAGTTCAACCGCGTGCAGGCCATGATCGCCAGCGGCATTGACGCTGGCGCCAAGCTTATCTGCGGCGGCCCAGGCCGGGTGGCGGGGCTGGACGTTGGCTATTACGCGCGGCCAACCATCTTCTCCGAGGTAGACGCCGACATGGCCATCGCCCAGGAAGAAATCTTCGGCCCGGTGCTGTGTATCATCCCCTACGACAGCCTCGACGAAGCCGTGGCCATCGCCAACAACACCGTCTACGGCCTCAGCGCCCACGTGCAGGGCAGCGACCTTGGCGTGGTGCGCGCCGTGGCTGCGCGCATCCGCGCCGGCCAGGTGTTGCTCAACCACCCGGCCTGGAACCCCCACGCCCCGTTCGGCGGCTACAAGCGCTCGGGCAACGGCCGCGAATTCGGCGTACATGGTTTCGAGGAATACCTGGAAACCAAGGCCATCATCGGCTACGAATAACCCCCTGGCCACGCGCCGATCCTGTGGGAGCTGGCTTGCCAGCGAGCTGTTGGGGCCATAAAACCTCGCTGGCAAGCCAGCTCCCACAAGACAGTTGCTGCTACGGGAGGCGGTGTATTGCAACCATGGTGCATCAGGGTGAAGCTTGGGGTTTTGCCCCGCAAGGATCCACCATGCGCCGCCTGCCATCCCTGACCGCCTTGCGCACGTTCGAATGCGCCGCCCGCCACGCCCACTTCGGCCGTGCTGCTGCCGAGCTGTGCGTCACCGACAGCGCCGTCAGCCACCAGATCCGCCAGCTGGAAGGCGAACTGGGCGTGGAATTGTTCGTGCGCGAAGGCCGCCAGGTGCGGCCCACACCCGCCGCGTTGCGCCTGCTGCAACGCCTGCAACAGGCGTTCGAACTGGTGGGTGACGCCTGCGACGAGCTGCGTGACCCGGCCTCCCAGGCCGTGCTGCGCATTGCCGTCACCGCCGAGCTGGCGCAGAAATGGCTGGTGCGGCGCCTGGCTGATTTCACGGCGCAGTGCCCGCACATCACCCTGCACGTGCACGAGCAGGCCATCGACGCCAGCGCGCCGGGCGAGGACATCGACATTGCCATCACCTACGGCGCCGGCCCGGACGACGGCGGCGCCTATTGGGTGAAGCCGTTGCCGGTGCTGGTGTTCTTCCCGGTGTGCAGCCCTGTGCTGTTCAACCAGGGCACCCTCGGCGAGCCGCGCGACCTGGCACGCCACGGCCTGCTGCACGACGACCAGGACGGCAGCACCTGGGCCACCTGGCTGGCCGCCCACGCAGGCCATGTGCAGGGCCTGCGCCACGCCTACTTCGCCCACGCCGGCCTGGCCCTGGAAGCCGCCGCGCAAGGGCAGGGCGTGGCCATGGGCGACAACCTCACGGCCACCGAGGACCTGGCCAGCGGGCGCCTGGTGCGGCCCTTCAGCGCCAGCATCACCGCGCTGGGCCAATACGCCATTGTCTGCGAGCGCCTGCGCCTGGAACGCCCCGCCGTGGCGGCGTTCCTGCAGTGGCTGGAAGGGCAGCTGCACCTTGCCTGAATTTAACTCACCTATCGCTTAGAAATGCTCGTTGGAAGGCCCTGCATGGCGGGTGTTAGCGTGCCTGTCATCCCCACCCAACGAGGCGTTGCCCATGTCCCGCTCCCTGCACACCACCCCCAAGGCCGATGGTTTCCGCCTGCCCGGCGAATTCGAGCGCAAAAGCCGTTGCTGGCTCGGCTGGCCCGAGCGCCCGGACGTGTGGCGCAACGGCGGCAAGCCGGCGCAGCAGGTGTGGGTGCAGATCGTCAGCGCCATCGCCCAGAGCGAACCGGTGACGGTGTGCGCCTCGGCGGCCCAGTACGCCAACGCCCGGCGCCTGCTGCCCGAGCACATTCGCGTGGTGGAGATGACCTGCAACGACACCTGGTTCCGCGACAGTGGCCCCTGCTTTGTGGTCAATGACGCCAGCGGCGAGGTGCGCGGCGTCGACTTCCAGTTCAACGCCTATGGTGGCCTGGACGGCGGGCTTTACTACCCTTGGGACAAGGACGACCAGATCGCGCAGAAGATTCTCGAAATCGAGCAGTTCGACCGCTACCGCGCGCCGCTGATCGCCGAGCTGGGCGGCATCCAGAGCGACGGCCAGGGCAGCATCCTCACCACCGAGCAGTGCCTGCTCAACCGCAACCGCAACGCCCACCTGGGCAAGGAAGAGGTCACCCGGCGCCTCACCGATTACCTGGGCGCCGAGCAGATCATCTGGCTGCCACGCGGCTGCAAGTTCGACGAGACCGACGGTCACGTCGACGACCTGGCCTGCTTCGTGCGGCCCGGCGAGGTGGTGCTGCAATGGACCGACAACCGTGACGACCCGCAGTGGGAGATCTACCAGGAGGCCTACGACATTCTGCGCAGCACCCGCGACAGCCGCGGCCGCGAGCTGGTGGTGCACAAGCTGCAGCAGCCCGACGTGCTGGAATGGACCGCCGAGGAAGCCGCCGGCCTCGACCACATCGACGGCACGCACGTGCGCCAGGCCGGCACGAAAATCTGCGCCTCGTACATCAACTACTACGCCGGCAACTCGGTGATCGTGGTGCCCCTGTTCGGCGGCCAGCACGATCAGGCGGCGCAGGCCACGCTGGCCGAACTGTTCCCCGGCCACCGCATCATCGGCATCGAGAACTCGCGGGAAATCCTGCTGGGCGGCGGCAACGTGGCGTGCATCACCATGCCGCAATACGCCGGCGGGGTGAGGGCATGAAGGGCCTGCTCGCAGCCGCCCTGCTGACGGCGGCCGTGGGCGCGGCCGCCGCCGAGCCGCCCACGGTGAACTTGTACATCTGGGGCGAGTACCTGGCGCCGGATACCCTCAAGCGCTTCGAAGCCGAGACCGGTATCCGCGTGGTGGAGGACCACTTCGACTCGCTGGAAACCATGGAGACCAAGCTGCTGACGGGCGGCAGCGGCTACGACCTGGTGCTCAGCGCCGGCCAGCACCTGAGCCGCGCCATCGAGGCCAAGGCCATCCAGCCGCTGGACAAGGCGCAGTTGCCGCATTTCGCCGGCATTGGCGAGGAGTTCCGCCAGCACATGGCGGTGTTCGACCCGGGCAACCGCTACGCCGGTATCTACGGCTGGGGCACCACCGGCGTTGGCTACCAGCAGGAGGCTGTGAACAAGCGCCTGCCCAGCGCCCCGACCGACAGCTGGGCGATGTTGTTTGACCCGGCCGTGGTGGCGAAATTCGCCGACTGCGGGGTCAGCCTGCTCAACGACCCCAACGAGCTGTACGCGGCGGTGATGCGCTACCTGGGGCTGGACATCAACAACCAGAACCTGGCCGACCTGAAGACCGCCCAGGCGCAGCTGATGAAGATTCGCCCCTACGTGCGCTACTTCGACAACGACCGCAACATCAGCGACCTGGCCAACGGCGACACCTGCGTGGCGATGTCGTGGAACGGCAACGTCGGCATCGCCGCAGCCCAGGCCAAGCAGGCCGGCAAGCCGTTCAGCCTGCACTACAGCATCCCCAGGGAGGGCACGCTGATCTGGTTCGACGCCATGGTCATCCCCAAGGACGCCCCGCACCCGGCAGCGGGCCTGGCGCTGATGGACTTCCTGATGCGCCCGGACGTGATCGCGCCCATCACCGACACCATCCACTACGCCAACGCCATCACCGCCGCCGACGCGCTGGTCAGCCCCGAGATCCGCAACGACCCCGGCACCTACCCACCGGCGGCCGTGCGCGCCACGCTGTTCAGCAAGAACGACAACGGCAAGGCCTTCAACCGCGCCCTGACGCGAGCGTTCACCGCCCTCAAGGCCGGCGAATAAACCCCGTAGCAGCAACTGGTTCCTGTGGGAGTGGGCTCTGCCCACGGAAAGAACGCCGAGTGGTATCAGGTATTACGCAGTGTTCTTTTCGCGGGCAGAGCCCGCTCCCACGGGGGGCGTGACGTCATACGAGCTCGTGGGTGTCGACGATGGTGGCGTAGTCCATCGCCAGGTTGCTCAGCGACAGGGCATGCACGTCTTCGGCCGGCCAGGTGCGGCCGTTCAGGTCCACCTGGTCGAAGGTATAGCAGGCGTCGCCCACCACCTGCACCGCAAAACCCAGGTTGCCGCCGGTGCGTGCCGTGGCTTCCACCGAGTTGTTGGTGACCACGCCGGCGATCACCAGGTGGCGAATGCCGCGCACATGCAGCCAACGCTCAAGCCCGGTGGCGATAAAGGCATCCGGGACGTTTTTCTCCACCACGTGTTCAGCGGCCAGCGGTGCCAGCGCCGGTTGGAACTCGCAACCCGGCTGGCCGGGCCAGAACACTGAGCCGGGCGTGCGCGACATGTGCCGCACGTGCACCACCGGCCGCTGCGCAACGCGCCAGGCGTGCAGCAGTTGCGCAATGTGCCCCTCGGCGCCGGGGTTGTTGCGGCGGCCCAGGGTAGGAGTGTTCATGCCCTGTTGCATGTCGATGATCAGCAGGGCGGTGTTGGCGTGCGGTACAGGCATGGCAGGTCCATTTGCAATACGGCGGCCCATCCTACCGTCCCGTAGCAGCTGCCGCCAGGCAGCGTCCTGCAACCGCTCCATACCAGGCAGATGAGCGCCAAGGCATAAGGTTATAATTTTTTAATCTTTGTTTTTGCTGTTGTTTTTCAATCAACTACACGCCTTTTGCGCGGACGACAGTTGATGACGGAACGATTCGAATCATTGGTCCTGGGCCTTGGCGCCATGGGCGCGGCTACCGTGTACCAGCTGGCCAGGATGGGCGTGAAGGTGGCGGGTATCGACCGCCATCACCCGCCCCACACCTTTGGCTCCAGCCATGGCGACACGCGCATCACCCGCCTGTCGGTGGGCGAGGGGGCGCAGTACGTGCCCATCGTGCGCAATTCGCATCGCATCTGGCGCGAGCTGGAAGCGCTGTCGGGTGAAGCGCTGTTCGACCAATCGGGCCTGCTGGTGCTGACCTCCAGCCCCGACTTCGACCCCAGCGACAAGACCGACTTCACCCTGCGCACCATCGGCCTGGCGCAGGCCTACGGCATCGAACACGAAGTGCTCGACGCCGCGCAGATTCGCCAGCGCTTCCCGCAGTTCGCCCATGTGCGCGACGACGCCATCGGCTATTTCGAGCCGGGCGGCGGTTTTGTGCGCCCCGAGCGCTGCATCGATGTACAGCTGAAACTGGCCGAGCAGCACGGCGCCACCCTGTACAAGGGCGAGACCGTGACCGCCATCACCTCGGACGCCCAGGGCGTGACGGTAACCACCGACCAGCGCACCCTGCAGGCCGACAAGCTGGTGATCAGCGCCGGCAATTGGGCCGGTGGCCTGCTGGGCGCGCCTTTCGAGGGCTTGCTCAAGGTGTACCGCCAGCAGCTGTTCTGGTTCGAGCTTGCGGACGAGGCGCTGCTGGGGGCCTCGCCAACCTTCATCCTTACCCACGGCCGCGGCGACGACAAGGTCAACTACGGCTTCCCCGCCTTGCCCGGCGAGGGCACGCTGAAGATCGCCACGGCGCAGTACCACACCGCATCGCAGCCCGACACCCTGGACCGCAGCGTGTCGGCTGCCGAGGAACAGGCCATGTACGCCCGCCAGGTGCAGGGCCGTATCGCCGGTGTCGGGCCACGGGTGGTGAAGTCCGCCGTCTGCGCCTACACCGTCACCCCTGACCGCCATTTCATCATCGATGAACACCCGTCCCTGCAGCACACCCTGGTGGTGTCGGCCTGTTCGGGCCATGGCTTCAAACACTCCGCGGCACTGGGCGAGGCCTTCGCCCAGTGGTGCACCCGTGGCACCACCGACCTTGATCTGTCGTCCTTTTCCCTGAAACGCTTCGAAGGTAAACCATCGTGAAACGTGTCGCCCTGTCCCTGGCGTTGCTGGTAGCCGCCGTCGGTTCCGCCTATGCCGAAACCCTGAAGATCGCCGTGGTACCGGTGCCCCACGCCGAGATCCTCGAATTCCTCAAGCCGGAACTGGCCAAGGAAGGCGTGACCCTGGACGTCAAGGTGTTCGCCGACTACGTGCAGCCGGACCGCCAGACCGATGAAGGCCTGCTGGACGCCAACTACTTCCAGAGCAAACCGTACTACGAGGCGTACAAGAAGGACCGCCCCAGCAGCGACCAGGTGCCGATAGTGGCAGTGCACATCGAGCCGTTCGGGGCTTATTCGAAGAAAATCAAGAATATTGCCGAGCTGAAGGATGGCGCCACCATTGCCATCCCCAACGACCCCACCAACTCGGGCCGCGCCTTGCTGCTGATCGCCAAGCAAGGCCTGATCACCCTGAAAGACCCGAGCAATATCATGGCTACCCGCCAGGACATCGTCAGCAACCCCAAGCACCTGAAGTTCCAGGAGCTGGAAGCGGCCATGCTGCCGCGTGTGCTGAACCAGGTCGACCTGGCGCTGATCAACGCCAACTACGCGCTGGAAGCCAAGCTTGAGCCGCACAAGGACTCGTTGTTCATCGAAAGCTCCGACTCGCCCTACGCCAACTACCTGTACGTGCGCCGCGACAAGGCCAACGACCCAGCGGTGCAGAAGCTGGGCGCCTTGCTGAACTCGCCGCAGGTGAAGCAGTTCATCCTGCAGCGCTACCACGGCGACGTAGTGCCGGCGTTCTAACCCGGCCCCCGTAGCAGCTGCCGCAGGCGGCGTCTTGCAACCGCGGTGTACCAGGCGCACCGCGGCGCTCTGGGACGCGGCCTTCGGCCGCTGCTACGTGCAGGCGCCTGGGTCTTTGTAGACTTCGCACCAGGCCGCTTTCAGCAGTGTCCTGCAGCCTGAGTCATGCTTGGCCCGGAACGCTGCGACGCTTTCGACGCTCATCTGCCCCGGGATTTCCTTGCGCAGCGTTACCAGTTGCTGTGCCACCACTTCCTGCGCCTGGGGGGTATCGCCTGCCTGCTTCAACAGGGCGTAGAACGCCTTGGAAGCTTGCTTGGCGCTGATGTCCAACTGGTCGCCATCCACCGAGAGCAGTTCGTAGTAGGCCGAGCAGACCAGGCGTGGGTCGTCGGCCGCGTTGGCGTGGGAAATGCTGAACACGCTGGCCGACAGCGCGAGGAGAAGAGGCAAACGCATTGGGAAAATCACATCCGGATTCAGGCTGGCGATGTCACGATGATACTACGCTGCCATGGTTGTGATCCAATCTTGATCGTCATGGCGCAGGCGTCTCGTTGCGCTCGAACCAGTCCGCCGCCGTGCGCCACAGGCACACGCCAAGGAAATACGCCGACATCAGCAGCCATAGCGTCAGCACCAGCGGGTTGATGGCCGGGTGGTCGTGCACCAGCGACAGGCTGCACAGCAGCCAGATGGCGGTGACGGCGATGTTCACGGGCATGAAGCGGCGCACCCGGAACGGGTGCAGGAATTTCATCCGGGTGACGGTCAGCAGCGCCAGCAGCACGATGGTCGCAAGCGTCCACCACGGCGACGGGCTGAGGGTGTACAGGCACAGCGCAACCACGTTCCAGGCGGCGGGGAAGCCCTGGAAGTAGTTGTCCTTGCTCTTCATGTTGACGTTGCAGAAGCAGAACAGCGACGACACCAGCATGATCGAGGTGGCCACCAGCGCGGTGTAGTCGGGCAGCGGGATGTAGCGGTAGATGAACAGCGCCGGGATGAACACGTAGGTGAGGTAGTCGATCACCAGGTCCAGCACCGAGCCGTCGAAGTGCGGTAGTACCGTCTGCACATTGACCCGGCGCGCCAGCGAGCCGTCGACGCCGTCGACGATCAACGCCACGCCCAGCCACATCAGGCAGGCCTTGGGCTGGTTTTCAAACAGCGCCAGGGTGGCCAGGAAGGCGGTGACCACGCCGGTCGCGGTAAAACCATGGGCGCCCCAGGCTTTGAGCCTGGCCATGTGCAAGGTCGAGATCACAATGCGTCTCCGAAAAAGGGAAGGGCAGCAACGTGCTGGCTGCACCTACAGACCGGGTGTGGGCGGCAGGGTTCAGCGGCCGTGAGTTCAGAATAGGCAATCCGCTGTACAGCGTGTTGGAAAAATATTCTGTCACCAGCGCTAAACTGCGAATAAAATTCGACAGACTTCTCTGCCAGGCAAGCCCCATGGACAAACTCGACCGCGCCATCCTCGATATTCTGCAGGTGGACTGCACCCGCTCGGTCAGCGACATCGCCGACCAGATCGGCCTGGGCAGCACCGCCTGCTGGCGGCGCATCCAGAAAATGGAGGAGACGGGCATCATCCGCGCCCGCGTGGCGCTGCTCGACGGCAAGCAGCTGAACGTGGGCGTGGTGGTGTTCGTGTCGATCCGCACCACCCAGCACAACGCCGAGTGGATCGAGGGCTTCCACCGCGCCGTGGCAGATATCGAAGAGGTGGTGGAGGTGTACCGCATGGCCGGCGACACCGACTACCTGCTGCGCGTGGCGGTGCCGGACGTGGCGGGGTATGACGCGGTGTACAAGCAGTTGATTCGCATACCGGGGCTGTCGGACATCAGCTCGAGCTTTTCCATGGAACAGATCAAGTATTCCACGCGGTTGCCGCTGCGCTACGCGCCGTAAACCCGTCGCAACAACTGTCTGATGGGGGCAGCCTGGCATCTGTAGGAGCGGGCCGTGCCCGCGAAGCAGACGCCGCAGGATTTCAGGCACTGCGCGGTGAGGCCTTCGCGGCCACCGGCCGCTCCTACAGAGGGCCAGGTTGACTCACAGACGCCGCCTGCGGCAGCTGCTACAGGAGGTCCAGGAAGCGCTGGATGGCGGGGGTGACGCGGTCTTCGTTCCATACGTACCACAGCTCCGCGTACGCGCCTTCATCGGTCAGCGGCCGGAAGCTCACCGTGGGCATCGCCAGGCTGGCAATCGACGCCGGCACGATGCCGTAGCCCATTCCCGCCGCCACCAGGCCGAGAATGCTCGCCACCTCCGGCACCCGCCAGGCCACGTTCAGCTGCACCCCGGCGCGCTGGGCCAGAGTGTGGGCGATTTGCAGGATGGCCAGGCTGGAAGGGTCATCGAAGCTGATCATCGGCTCGGCGGCAAGGTCGGCGATGCTCACCGCTGCCTGCGCCAGCAACGGGTTGTCGTTGGGCAGGGCGACGATCAGCGGCCGCCGCGAGCCCACGCGTTTCTGCTGGCGCGGCCCCAGTTCCACCCCCGGCGCGCGCACCACGGCGATATCCAGCTCGCCGCGCTGCAGGGCGGCCAACTGGTCTTCGATGCGCTGTTCGTGCAGGGCCAGGCGCACGCCGGGGTACTGGCTGCGCAGGCGCTTGAGCAGTGACGGGAACTCGGGCTCGAACATGGCCGAGCCCACGTAGCCCAGGTGAATCGAGCCCAACTCACCGCGGGCGGTGCGCTGCGCCACCTCGCTGGCCTGCGCGTGCATGGCCAGCAGGCGCTGCACCTCCAGGCGGTAGGCGGCACCGGCGACGGTCAGCTCGATGCCGCGCTTGCGGCGCAGGAACAGCTGCACCGCAAGCTCTGTCTCGAGTTTCTTGATCTGCTGGCTCAGCGCCGGCTGGGCGATACCCAGGCGCTCGGCGGATTTGCCGATGTGCAGGGTTTCACACACGTCGAGGAAGTAGGCGAGGCGGCGCAATGAGGTAGTCATGGCTGGATTATAAGTTTTTTCTTATCAATAACGCACCTTCCAGTGGATGGATCATCCATTCATTCGGGTTCATTGTGGCTGCACCTTACGTGTAGAGCCAGACAGAGGCGAAGAACCCATGCACAAGCACCCGATCAACGACCTGCGCAGCGCGCTCGCCCGCCTGCAAGACCACCCCGGCCAACTGCTGGAGACCGACCACCCGGTGAACCCCAACGCGCAACTGGCCGGCGTCTACCGCCGCATTGGCGCTGGCGGTACGGTGAAGCGCCCGACCCAGTTGGGCCCGGCGATGATCTTCAACAACATCGAAGGCTACCCCCATTCCCGCGTGCTGGTAGGCCTGATGGCCAGCCGCGAACGCGTCGGCCTGTTGCTGGACAGTGCCCCGGAAAAACTTGCCGAACGCATGGGCGAGGCGGTGCGCAACCCGGTCGACCCGGTGATGGTGGAACACGCCGACGCACCGTGCCAGGAAATCGTCTTCCACGCCGAAGACCCCGACTTTGACATTCGCACGCTGCTGCCGGCGCCCACCAATACCGCCGAGGACGCCGGGCCGTTCTTCTGCCTGGGGCTGGTGCTGGGCAGCGACCCCGAGCATGGGCACACCGACGTCACCATCCACCGGCTGTGCGTGCAGGACCGCGACAAACTGACGATTTTCTTTGCCCCCGACCGCCACATCGACCACTTCCGCCAGAAGGCCGAGGCTGCCGGCAAGCCGCTGCCTATCACCATCAACATGGGCCTGGACCCGGCCATTCCCATCGGCGCCTGCTTCGAGGCACCGACTACGCCGCTGGGCTACGACGAGCTGAAAATCGCCGGTGGCCTGCGCGGCACCGGCGTGGAACTGGTGGACGCGGTCAGCGTGAACCAGAAGTCCATCGCCCGTGCGGAGATTGTCATCGAAGGCGAGATCCTGCCCTACGAGCGCATGCGCGAAGACATCAATACCAACACCGGCCACGCCATGCCCGAGTTCCCCGGCTACAACGGGCCGGCCAACCCGGCGCTGCCGATTATTCGCGTGACCGCCGTGACCATGCGCCGCGAGGCTATCCTGCAGACCCTGGTGGGCCCGGGCGAGGAGCACACCAACCTGGCCGGCATTCCCACCGAGGCCAGCATTCGCAACGCCGTCGACCTGGCCATGCCCGGGTTCCTGGTCAACGTGTATGCGCACACCGCCGGTGGCGGCAAGTTCCTGGCGATTCTGCAGGTGGCCAAGCGCAAGGCCGGCGACGAAGGCCGCCAGCGTCAGGCGGCGATCATCGCCCTGGGCGTTTACCGCGAGCTTAAAAACGTGATTCTGGTGGACGAGGACGTCGACCCCTTCGACTCCGATGACGTGCTGTGGGCCATGCAGACCCGCTACCAGGGCGACATGGACACGATGTTCCTGCCGGGCCTGCCAGGCCACGTGCTCGACCCCTCCCAGGGGCCGGAATACAACCCGGCGCTGCTGGTGCGCGGCAACACCTGCAAGACCATCTTCGACTGCACCGCGCCGTTCCACCTGCGCGAGCACTTCACCCGCGCCGAATTCGTCGACGTCGACCCGCACCCCTACGCGCCACACCTGTTTCCCCGGAGGCCAGCATGAGCAGTAAACGCCAACGTCTTGTTGTGGGCATCAGCGGCGCCACCGGCATCATCTACGGCATCCGTGCCCTGCAGATGCTCAAGGCCCTGGGCGTGGAGAGCCACCTGGTGGTGTCGAAAGCCGCGGAAATGACCCGTTCCTACGAGACCGACCTCAGCCGCGAGCAGCTGTATGCGCTGGCCGACCACGTGCACCCCATCGCCGACGTCGGCGCCAGCATTGCCAGCGGCTCGTTCCGCACCCTGGGCATGCTGGTGGCGCCGTGCTCGGTGCGCACCCTGGCGGAAATCGCCAGTGGCGTGACCACCACGCTGCTGACCCGCGCCGCCGACGTGGTGCTCAAGGAGCGTCGGCGCCTGGTGCTGATGGTGCGCGAGGCACCGCTGCACTCCGGGCACCTGCGCAACATGCTTGCCGTCAGTGACCTGGGCGGCGTGATTCACCCGCCGGTGCCGGCGTTCTACACCCACCCCACAAGCCTTGCCGACATTGTCGACCACACCGTGGCACGGGCGCTTGACAGCTTCGGCCTGGAGGTGGAAGACATGCCGCGCTGGGGCGAGAACATCGACGTGGCACCGGCCGCGCGCAAATACGCGGCGGCCGTTGGCCACTGACTGGCACTCAGACGCGCTGGTCCTTCATGGCCTGGGCAATGAAGTCGGCCTGGCGGATCGCCAGGGTGACGATGGTCAGCGTCGGGTTCTCGGCCGCACTGGTGGTAAACTGGCTGCCGTCGCTGATGAACAGGTTGGCGATTTCATGGCTCTGGCCGAAGCCGTTGCACACGCCATCCTCGGGCTTGGCGCTCATGCGGCAGGTGCCCAGGTTGTGGGTGGAGGGGTAGGGCGGCACGCGGTGGGTCTTCAGCGCACCCACGGCGGTGTACAGCGCCTGGCCCTGGGTGAAGGCGTGCTCGCGCATGGCCAGGTCGTTGGGGTGGTCGTCGTAGTGGACGTTGGCCACCGGCAGGCCGAACTGGTCCTTCACCTGGGCGTTGACGGTGACGCGGTTGCTTTCGCGCGGCATGTCCTCGCCCACGATCCACAGGCCTGCCAGGTGCGTGTACTGCTCCATCACCCGGGTGAAGTCGGGGCCCCAGGCGCCGGGGTTGAAGAAGGCGCCGAGGAACGATGGGCCCAGGGATATCGTCTCCATCTCGTAGCCGCCGACAAAGCCGCGTTCGGGCTTGAACTTCACTTCGTCGCTGATGATGCCGGCCATGATGGTGCCGCGGTAGAAGTGCACCGGTTCACTGAACTCGGCGAACACCGAGCCGGTGGTATGGCGCATGTAGTGCTTGCCGACCATGCCGGCGCCGTTGCCCAGGCCGTTGGCGAAGCGGCCGCTGTGGGAGTTGAGCAGCAGCCGTGGGGTTTCGATGGCGTTGCCGGCCACCGCCACCAGCCGCGCTTTCTGCCGTTGCAGCTGGCCGGTGGCGTCGGCGTAGACCACGGCGCTCACCAGGCCCTGGTCGTTGTGTTCGATGTGCACCACTTGCGATGACGGCCGCAGGTCGAGCTTGCCGGTGGCTTCGGCGGCAGGGATCTCGGTGTACAGCGTCGACCACTTCGCGCCCATCTTGCAGCCCTGGAAGCAGAAGCCCAGCTGTTGGCACGAGGCGCGGTTGGCGCGCGGGCGGCTGTTGATGGCCATGTGGCCGGTGGAGCACTCGGTGTAGCCCAGCTTCTGGGCGCCGTTGTACAGCACCTTGAAGTTGTTGTTGCCGGGCAGGCCGGGGATGTCGTTGGTGCGGGTCACGCCCATCTTGTCCTCGGCGCGGGCGTAGTAGGGCTCAAGTTCGGCCAGGGTCACGGGCCAGTCCAGCAGGTTGGCGTCCTTGATCGCGCCGTAGGTCTGCAGCGCGTGGAATTCGTGTTCCTGCAGGCGCAGGCTGGCGCCGGCCCAGTGGGTGGTGGTGCCGCCCACGGTCTTGCAGATCCAGGCGGGCAGGTTGGGGAAGTCCTTGGCCACCCGCCAGGTGCCCGAGGTGGTGCGCGTGTCGCCCCACGACAGCTGTGAGAACGACGGCCATTCGTCGTTGATGAAGGTGCCCGGGCTCTGCCGCGCGCCGGCCTCGAGCAGCACCACCTTGATGCCTTTCTGGCACAGTTCGTTGGCCAGGGTGCCGCCGCCGGCACCCGAGCCGATGACGACCACGACCGAGTCGTCGTCATGGTTGAAGTTGGTCATGGGCGTGCTTCCTCAAGAGAACGGATCGGGGCTGGCCGAAGCAGGCGGGGCGGGCAGCCAGGACAGGTCATTGAACCCGCGCATCAGGTAGCCGCCCTTGGGAAAGGACGCGCCTTCGTAGCCGAAGTGCAGGTAGGCCAGTTCGTTGCTGTACAGGCTGTTGACTGCGTTGCCGCGCACCAGCGCGAAGAACGGTGTGTCCTGGATGTCCTGGAGGATGGCGAACTGGCGCGCCGCGTCGAGCTTGCGCCAATCGCCGCCAGCCTTCTGGTCGAGGGTGGCGATGCCTTGCTTGAGGGTGTCGGCGACGCCTGGGTCGGTACTGGCCTTCTGGTCCAGGGCCTGCACCGGGAAGGCGTAGACCGCGTCTTCCATGGTGTCGTGGGGGTAGATGCGGCGGATCATCAGCAGCAGCTTGTCGCCGCTGTCGCTGTCGAGGGTGGTCATGGGCAGGGCCCAGCTCTGGCTGGGGGCCATCAGGGCAATGGGACCGCTGGCGAACAGCAGCGTGCCCAATAGCACGCCGCCGCTGCCCTGAAGAAACCGGCGACGATCGAGTGTCAGGTTACTCATGGCGATGTCCTTCTTATTGTTGTTGTCACGCAACCCATAGTAGTAACGCCAGCGGGGGCCGGGTAATAGGCGCCTACTACGTTGGAATAAGCTTAGACCCGTAGTAGGCGCCTATTACCCGGCGCTGGCGCGGCAGTTCTACAATGGGCTACCTCACTTGAGTGCCCCTGCCATGTCCTTCATCAGCGAAAACCAGCCAGGCGTGTGCCTGGAACCCGATGCCGAAACCCAGGCCTACGTGTTCAACCACAGCATGATCCGGGTCAAGGACCCGTGCCGTTCGCTGGATTTCTACACTCGCGTGCTGGGCATGCGCCTGTTGCGCCAGGTGGATTTCCCCGAGGCGAAGTTTTCGCTGTTGTTCCTGGCCATGACGGCGGGCGAGACCGTGCCGGACGAGCGCGGCGCCCGCCAGGTGTATACCTTCGGCCGCCAGTCGGTGCTGGAGCTGACGCACAACTGGGGCACCGAGAGCGACGACTCGCAGTACCACAACGGCAACAAGGACCCGCGCGGGTTTGGTCACATCTGCTTCAGCGTGCCGGATATCGAGGCTGCCTGCGCGCGCTTCGAACGGCTGCAGGTGCCGTTCGTCAAGCGTCTGGACAAGGGCATGAAGCACGTGGCGTTCATCAGCGACCCGGACGAGTACTGGATCGAGATTGTGCAGGCGGATTTGTTGGCTGACCTGGGGCAGTGAGGGGGCTGGACGCGGGGGGGGGGGGCGGGGGGCGGGGGGGGTTGCTGCGGCCCACAGGCGCCGGGGGGGGCAAAAACCCC
>NZ_JBWCAM010000003.1:336896-357213 GCF_056175065.1 Pseudomonas sp. JC1203 | reverse complement strand
GGCGGGGGCTCGCCGCCCCCTCGGCCCGCCCCCCCCCGGGGCCGGACCAGCGCCCAACGGCCGCGTCGGGCTAAAACACCGACCAGTTGATCCGTTCGCTCAACAGCTCCAGCGCCTTCATCCCCGCCAGCGAATTGCCCGCCGCGTTCAGCTCCGGTGACCACACGCACACGGTGAACTGCCCCGGCACCACGGCGATAATGCCGCCGCCCACGCCACTCTTGCCCGGCAGCCCGACGCGGTACGCGAAGTTGCCGGCCTCGTCGTACAGGCCGCTAGTGGCCATGATCGAATTCACCTGCTTGCTCTGCCGCGCCGTCAGGATCTGCTCGCCGCTGTGCTTGCAGAAGCCCTCGTTGGCGAGGAAACAGAAGGCCTTGGCCAGGTCCACGCAGTTCATCTGCAGCGCGCAGTGGCTGAAGTAACTGCGCAGCACCGCTTCCACCTCGTTGTGGAAATTGCCGAACGACTTCATCAGGTACGCCATGGCCGCGTTGCGCGAGCGATGCTGGTACTCCGACTCCGCCACCTTGCCATCCACCAGCACCTGCGGGTTGCCCGACAGCCGCCGGACGAAATCACGCATCGACAACGCCGGCGCGGCGAACCGTGACTGGTTGATGTCGCAGATCACCAGCGCCCCGGCATTGATGAACGGGTTGCGCGGCCGCCCGCGCTCGAACTCCAGCTGCACCAGCGAATTGAACGGCTGCCCCGACGGCTCATGCCCCAGGCGCTCCCAGATCGCCTCGCCGGAATGCCCGATGGCCTGCACCAGGCTGAACACCTTGGAAATGCTCTGCACCGAAAACGGCGTGTACGCATCGCCGGCGCTGTACAGGCTGCCGTCGTTGCCATACACGGCAATGCCCAGCTGATTGGCCGGCACGTCGGCCAGCGCGGGGATGTAATCGGCGACCTTGCCCTGGCCGATCAGCGGGCGGACTTCGTCGAGGATCTGGTTGAGCAGCGTTTGCATGAGGGGCCTTGTTGTTGGAGTGCCGGTGACTAGACGCCGTAGCCCGGCGCGGCATCACACCGTAGCAGCGGCCGCAAGGCCGCGTCCCAGGCGCCGCGAATGGTGGGGCAGGGACGCAGCCTGGCGGCAGCTGCTACGGGGGATTGATGGGGTCGGAAATTACGCGGGTACGGTCGGAAACGTCTTACATATTTTCTGGCTGGTAGCCCCTAGAGTTCATCGCACTCGCGTCATGACAAGGGGGAAATGATGACTACAGGGCATATATTGGGCGAGGCGATGACCTTGACCTTCCACGAGATCGTCGTACCGGTGGCCTTCGCACACACCAACACCGCCACCTGTACGCCACCCTGGTACGTTCACTCCAGCGAATACAACCCCGCCAGGGCGACCTTCGAACCCCTGATCAATGGCGAGGAGACATTTCGCGCCGTGCACGAGGCGATCGCCGAGGCCACCCGCACGGTCGACATCATTTGCTGGGGCTTTCAGCCGTCGATGTTTTTCATTCGTGATGGCAAGTCCCCCAGCATTGGTGAACTGCTCAAGGCCAAGGCCCGGGAAGGCGTGCGCGTGCGTGTGCTGACCTGGGAAATGCCGTTCAACCTCGCCGGTGCCGGCGACGAGGCCAACCTGCCGGGCAAGGGCTCCGTCCGGCTGTTCGGGCATGCGGGGCAAACCTCCACGCCCCAGCAGTACGCCGAGGATCGTGCATGGTTCAAGGCCTACGCTGTCAGTGACAAACAGGCGGCCACCCGGGTGGCACAGGGTGTGCCGGTACTGGTGAGCCGAGGTTTCAGCTGGAACGAGCGGCTGGCGATTTTCAACGACGTGAAAGACAACGGCCTGGACCCGGACCTCAGCCGCAACACCCGCTACGCCTACATGGCCGCGCCCAGCCATCACCAGAAAAGCGTCATCGTTGATTACGAGTCTGTCGACACCGCAGTGGGCTTTGTCATGGGCCACAACATGCTCGACGAGTACTGGGACACCGATGCCCATTCGGCGCTCAACCGCACCGTGCAGACCATGCCACGACCTGACGCCGGCTCGCGGGGCAGCACGCCGCGCCAGGATATTTCCAGCCGCGTCAGTGGGCCAATCCTCAAGGACCTGCACCACAACTTCGCCACCGCCTGGCTCAAGGAGACCGGCGAGGACCTGCTGACCTCACGCAACGCCGAGGCTATCGGGCCGCTGTTGCGCTACCGCCCCGGGGTCACCCGGCAAATGGCGCAGCTGTTGCGCACTCAACCACAGGAAGGCAAGAAGGAGATACAGCAGGCGTACCTGAATGCTGTCAACAACGCGTCCCAATTTATCTACATCGAGAACCAGTACTTCCGCTGGCCGCCCCTGGCCGAACTGATCAAGTCGGCGGCGGCCAAGCAGGTCTGTGCAGGGCGCGATCCGGGCCTGCACGGTTACGTGCACCTGTTCGTGGTCACCAACGCCAGCGCCAGTGGCGTCGGCCCGGGCGCGTTGAACACCCAGCGAATGCTGGAAAGCCTGGGGCGCACGGAAACGATACCCCAAGTTACCAAGCTGCGGCGCATCCAGGCGATCAAGAACAGCGCGCCGCCCAAGCCACAAGTCGACCTGCGTGACCACGTGGGCCAGAAGGAGTTGAAGGAGTGGCAGGCGGCGCTGGACAAGCGCATCAAGGAAATCGATGAACAGGAGCTCAAGCTTCAGGAACTGCCAGGGTTGAAGGTGCACATATGCTCGCTGGTAGCGCCCGATACGCCACCAGGCACGCCCTGGATGCCGGTGTATATCCATTCCAAGCTGATGATTGTTGATGACGCATTCACCACCCATGGTTCGGCGAATATCAACACGCGAAGCATGCAGGTTGATAGCGAACTGAACATTGCCCATGAGTGGGTCAGTGTGACCCAGCGGTTGAGGCGGCGATTGTGGAATCTGCATACGGGTGGGATGGGGGCGCAGGATGATGCGGGGGAGGCTTTTAATGAGTGGCAAGAAATCATTGATAGAAACAAAGCGTTGCGGAAGCAAAATTGTTCACCATCCGCGCCTCTCGTGGAGTTCTTTTACGGTGAAGAAACATTGAAGGATCTCGATTGATGCGCAAGACAATAGTGCTTGCAAGTTTGCTGCTAGTAGCTTGCCAAGGCGGCTCATCCATTACGACCAAGGACACTCCTATGAGCCCATTGAGCGACATCAAGGCAAAACTGGACTTCAGCTGCGTGCATGAAACCATCCCTACGCCTACCGCAGAGGCAGACCTGATTTTCAAGTATGCGCGGTGGCTGCAGAAAAATAACGTGTTAAAGCAGGACAAGGAGGTATACCAAGAGGTTGAGCGTCTCTATCGCATCGCCGCAGAGAATGGCCACTTCAAAGCCAATATCAATCTTCAAAATGGTGCGATTCGCGGTCAGTTCGAGGTAAAAGGCAAGGAACGTCTGCGCTTGAGCCAAAGCCTGATTGAGTCAGGAATAGCTACAGGTTATTACTTTGTCGCGCTTTACCTTAATCGCGGGGCCGCCGGGCTCCAGCAGGACTCGGAAATGGCATTGCGCTATTTTAGAAAAGCTGCAGATCAAGGCAGTGCTTTGGCCCAATATCATGTGGGTGACAAGTTGGAGCCTATCGATATCGCTCCTCACGTTGCAGTGAAAATGTACCGCTGCGCTGCAGAACAGGGAAACGGGAAAGCTGCATTGGCGCTGGGGCTCATGCTCAGCACCCGCGGGCAGTACAAAGATGCACTCGAAGCGTTTCAGTTAGGCGTCGCGGCGGGAAATGACACATCGTCGTCCTTTATCAGTAAAGGTTTCCGAGGCCCACTGCCAGACGATCGCATGTACTACCTGGGCCAGGAACAAGATCTCGAACGCGCCGAGCGCTACAAGAAAGTCTGGCGCTTCCTGGCCAACTACAGCTACGCCAACCCCAGCGTGCCCGAGATCGACGAAATCCTTCCCTTGCCACCCGCCAAGCTCCCCGCCTGGGACGGCAAACTGCAATGGCTTGAAGCCCACCTTGCCAACGTTCCACCCGAAAAACCCAGCGACGCCCTGATCACCCAGTTGGCCAACGCCATGGTGCTGGACCCCGCCAACGGCCACCCGATGCCGGGCTCGCCCAGCTTCAGCCAGGCCAACTTCCCGATGCAGATCTGCTACCCCGGCCAGGCGTGCCCCCAGGCAGGCTACTGGAAAGTGATTTGGCCAAGGCTGAGGAACGTCCGGCCGAAAGAGGTCATTCGCCACTTCGACGAAGGTGAGGTTTTTCCAATGCAGACGGTCGAGCGTTACCACCTGCGGCCTTGGCCGTTCTCCGACAAGACCACGTTTCGCTTAGAAGCAGTGGAGTGGGGATTGCTGGGTTGAAACAACCACCTCTGTAGCAGCGGCCACCAGGCCGCGTCCCAGGCGCCGCAAAACCTGGCCCCTTGGACGCAGCCTCACGGCAGCTGCTACGGTACAATGCTGAACGTTCAACCAGAGCAGCTGCCTTCAATGCCCAGTATCACCCTGTTCCAAACCCCACCCCCCGAATCGTTCCAGGCGCAGATCCAGCAGCTGGTGATCGATAACCTCACCGCCATCAGCCAGGTGGCGCTGCCGGCTGGCAATGCGTTGTACCCGCTGTACCAGTACGGCGTCGGCTATGAGGTGTACCAGTACCTGCAGGCCATGGACGGTTCGCGCGGTTTTGCGGTGGAGGTGGTGGCGGCGCTGGATGATGAGGACCCGTCGCAGCTGCTGGGCTTTGCCCTGTACCTGCCGCTGAACGGGGACGCCGAGGCGTGTTCGCTGTTGTTCCTGGCGGTGAAGGATGGGCATCGGCGCCAGGGCATTGCCAGGGCCATGGTGCAGAAGATGCTGGCGCGCTACCCCCATGCGGAGCTGGGCTGCGTGGTGAGCCAGGTCGCCTGCGGGCAGGCGCTGGGGTTCCAGGTGATCGGCACGCGCGGCTCGCAGGTGTTGATGAACACCCGCGACCACGCCTCCCAGGGGCTGACGCCGGTGCTGGACACCGCGCCCATCTACCGTTCGGTAGAGGTGCGGCAAATTCATGCCTACCTGCTCAAGCAGCATGGCGAGCCGGCCATGGTCAACGCCGAGAAGCAGCGCGACCGGCACCTTGACGCCCTGGCGCGCGAGGCGCAGGCGTTCGTCAAGGTGCACCTGGGCCGTTAGAAGCGCGGCTTTACCGTCTTCCAGTCGGGTTTGTAGCGCTGCATCTGGCGCACGTCGTCGCGCTGGCGGATGCCGCAGCTCAGGTACTGGTCGTGCAGCTTGCCCAGTTGGTCGTGGTCCAGCTCCAGGCCCAGGCCGGGGGCGCGGGTAATGCTCACGCAGCCGTCGACGATGGGCAGCTTGCCGCCCTTGATCACTTCCTCGTCCGGCTCTTGCCAGGGGTAGTGGGTGTCGCAGGCATAGTCGAGGTTGGGCACCGCGGCCGCGACATGGGCCATGGCCATCAGGCTGATGCCCAGGTGCGAGTTGGAGTGCATGGACACGCCCAGGCCGAACACCTGGCACATCTTCGCCAGCGTTTGGGTGTCACGCAGGCCGCCCCAGTAGTGGTGGTCGGCGAGCACGATCTGCACGCTGTTCAGCGCCACGCTGCGGCGGAACTCGTCGAAGTCGGTGACCACCATGTTGGTGGCCAGCGGCAGGCCGGTGCGCTTGTGCAGTTCGCTCATGCCGTCCAGGCCGGGGCAGGGGTCTTCGTAATATTGCAGGTCGTCACCCAGCAGCTCGGCCATGCGGATGGCGGTCTCCAGCGACCAGTTGCCGTTGGGGTCGATGCGCAGCGGGTAGCCGGGGAAGGCCTTTTTCAGTGCCTTGATGCAGGCCACCTCGTGCTCGGGCGGCAGGGTGCCGGCCTTGAGCTTGATGCTCTTGAAGCCATAGGCCTCGATCATGCGCGCGGCCTGGGCGACGATCTGTTCCTCGTTCAGCGCCTCGCCCCAGTTGTCGGGCTTGTAGGGCGTGTCGATGTGCTGGGCGTACTTGAAGAACAGGTAGGCGCTGAACGGCACCTTGTCGCGCAGGGCGCCGCCCAGCAGGTCCACCAGCGGCACGTTGAGGGAGTGCGCCTGCAAATCCAGGAAGGCTACCTCGAAGGCCGAATAGGCGTTGCTCACCGCCTTGCTGGCGTGGGAGCCGGGCGCCAGTTCGGCGCCGGCCAGGGACGTGCTGCGGTTGGCCGCCACCGTGGCCTCGACGATCTGGCGCAGGCGGTTGAGGTTGAACGGGTCCAGGCCGATCAACTGGCTTTGCAACTGCTGCTGGATGGCCAGCGCCGGGGCGTCGCCGTAGCTTTCACCCAGGCCGATGTAGCCGTTGTCGCTCTCGACCTCGATGATAGAGCGCAGGGCGAAGGGTTCGTGGATGCCGCTGGCGTTGAGCAACGGTGGGTCGCGGAAAGCGATGGGGGTGACGGTGACGCGCTTGATTTTCAAAAGTAATGCTCCTGAAGGCAGGCTCGACGAATTAGGCGATGACAACGGTGGCCTTGCGCGGCTTGGGCGCGCGCGGGGCCGGGGTGCTGCGGGCGAAGAAGATCACCACCGCAGCCACCAGTGAAGTGGCGGCCAGGCCATACAGGCCGCCCTCGATGCTGCCGGTGGTCTGTTCAAGGAAACCGAAGGTAGCCGGCGCAACGAAGCCGCCCAGGTTGCCGATGGAATTGATCAGGGCGATTACCGCGGCGGCGATGCGCGCGTCCAGGTAGCCCTGGGGAATGGGCCAGAACAGCGCCGAGGCCGCCTTGAAGCCGATGGCGGCGAAGCAGATGGACACGAAGGCGAACACCGGCCCGCCAACCGTGGACATGAACATGCCCAGCGCCGCCACCACCAGGGTCACGGCCACCCAGGCCTGCTGGTGTTTCCATTTGGCGGCCACGGCGGCGAAGCCGTACATGGCGACGATGGAGATCAGCCAGGGCACCGAATTGAACAGGCCCACTTCGAAGTCCGCCAGGTTGCCCATTTTCTTGATCATGCTCGGCAGCCAGAAGGTGGCGCCGTAGATGGTCAGGGCGATGGAGAAGTAGATGAAGCAGAACAGCGCGATCTGCCGGTCGGCCAACAGCTTGAACATCGACGGCTTGACCACGTGCTGGGCCTCACGGGCCCGCTGTTCCTCGGCCAGGCAGCTTTCCAGCGCCTGCTTTTCTGCCGCGTTCAGCCAGCGCGCCTCCCGTGGGTGCGACTGCAGCCAGAACCACACGAAACCGCACAGCACCAGCGAGGCGCCGCCCTCGATCAGGAACATCCACTGCCAGGCGTGCAGGCTCAGGGCGTTGATGCTCAGCAGCGCACCGGACACCGGCCCGGAGATCACCGAGGCAATCGCCGAACCGCTGAGGAACACCGCCATGGCCTTGCCGCGTTCGGCGGCCGGCAGCCATTGGGTGAAGTAGTAGATGATGCCCGGGAAGAACCCGGCTTCGGCGGCGCCCAGCACGAAGCGCAGCACGTAGAAGCTGGTTTCGCCGCGCACGAAGGCCATGGCCATGGCGGCGGCGCCCCAGGTGAACATGATGCGGGTAAGCCAGGCGCGGGCGCCGAAGCGCTGCAGCAGGATGTTCGACGGCACCTCGAACAGGGCGTAGCCGATGAAGAACAGCCCGGCGCCCAGGCCGTAGGCAGCCGCGCCGATGCCCAGGTCGGCTTCCATGTGGCTGCGCACGAAACCGATGTTGACGCGGTCGATGTAGTTGACGATGAACATCACCACGAACAGTGGCAGCACATGGCGCTTGACCTTGGCGGCGGCCTGTTCCAGCACACTGGGGTTTTGAGTTTTCAAGGGCGACTCCCGGTATTGTTTTTGTGGGGACAGGCCGATGATGGACGGGTGCATTGTTCCCGTCTAATCTAACCTGGCACTTGATTGATACCTGGATTGAATCAATGTTCGAGCTGACCCAGCTGCGCTGCTTCACCACCGTCGCCACCGAGCTGAATTTCCGCCGCGCCGCCGAGCGCCTGAACATGACCCAGCCGCCGTTGAGCCGGCAGATCCAGCTGTTGGAGCACCACCTGGGCGTCGAGCTGTTTACCCGCAGCACCCGCAGCGTGGCGCTGACCGCGGCCGGGCGGGCTTTTTTCGTCGAGGCGCAGAACCTGCTGGAGCGCGCCCAGCAGGCGGCGGTGGCGGCGCGGCGGTTTGCCGAGGGTGACATCGGCGCGGTGGCCATCAGCTTCGTCGGCAGCGCCGTGTATGAGTTTTTGCCCAAGGTGATCGCCGAGGCGCGGCTGAAGCAGCCCCACGTCAAAATCGACCTGGCGGAGATGAACACCTACACCCAGCACGAGGCGTTGCGCGCCCGCCGCATCGATTTGGGCATCGCCCGCGCGCCGTTGCTGGAACCGGGCTACGCCACCGAATGCCTGGTGCGCGAACCCTTCGTGCTGGCGGTGCCGGGCGGCCATGCGCTGGCGTCGAGCGATGAGGTCAAGGTCAGCGACCTGGACGGCCAGCCGTTCCTGATGTACTCCCACGCCGCCTACCCACCGTTCAACGAACTGCTCACCGGCATGCTGCGTTCGGCGCGGGTGGCGCCCGATTACGTGCAGTGGCTGGGCTCTTCGCTGACCATCCTGGCGCTGGTGAACGCCGGCCTCGGCCTGGCGCTGGTGCCGCGGTGCGCCACCAGCGTGGTGTTCAAGAACGTGGTGTTCCGCGACATCGACCTGGGGGAGGGGGTGCAGAGCGAGCTGCACCTGATATGGCGCGAAGACAACGACAACCCGGCGTTCGCGATGCTGCTGGAGGGTATTCGCAACGCTGTGTGACGGCTACAGCGTCATGAGGCGCTGAACGCCCGGTCGAAGCGCTCCCAGAACACCCCAGCCCATTGCTTCAGGCGTTCGACGTAGGCCTGCTTGTCGGCAAAGCGCTGGAGGTTGCCCGGGTGCCAGTCCGACTCGGGAAGGCTAAGCGCACGCCCCGAGGTGATGTTTTCGGTTTCCGGGTTGAACCAGTACTGCACATCCAGCATGCCCCATTTCTCGGCACGCACGAAATGCGCCACCACAAAGTCCTGTGGGTAGGTCACGCCCTTGGCCGCCAGGTCTCCCGCGGCCTTGCGCTCCAGGAACAGCAGGGGCACGGCCTGGTCGGCCCACTGCAGCATGGGCGGGGTGAAGGCGTGGGTAATGCTCCAGCAGCCCTGGTGGTCCAGGACCTGGGCAGCTTTGACCGCGACATAGTTCAGGTTCGCATTTGGGCTGATGCACTCGCCGGCCCGAAAGCCCTGTGCCGGTTGCGTAGTGCTGCGCATTGCCAGCACCCGCACCACCCCTATCAGGCGGCGGTGCTCGATGCGGCCAAACACGTAGCCCTTGCCAGCACTGTTGGGGGAATGCACGTCGGCATTGGTCAGCATCGCCCACTCACCGGGCGGCAGCGGCACCTCGAAACCATCCACGGGCAGGCTGCCCGTCCAGGTGCGCCCCAGCAGGGCGTTGTCGATGCCCGAAGGCCCTACCACCGCAGGCGTCGCCCCCAGGCTGAGGTGCGCGTTGGCCGCAGGTACCAGGCGTGGCGGTGGCAAGAACCGGGGCCCAGGGGCGAAGCCTGCGGGGGGCAGGTGTACACCAGGCGGCGCCTGCAGGGGCGGCGGCGTATAGCTGACCTGCTCTGGCAGCGCCGGCGACACGCCGCTGGACAGCACGGCAGAACCTACGGCCAGGGCGCTCAGGGTCGCGGCCAGCACCAGGCTGGCGCGCCAGGCCGGGGCGCGTTTCCACAGCGTCATCGTCACGGGAGGCGCGCTCATGGCTTGGGCACGGCAATCACGCCGCCATCGGCGGCGAACAGGGCGACATTGCTGTAGCCCTTCTCCCGGGCCTCAATCAAGGTGTCGGCCAGGGACTCCTCGATGGCCCGCACCAGGTCCCGTGACGAGGCCCCGACCCCCAGGCGCCGCTGGCGGCGCATCAGGTCCACGAGGATATCCGGGTCGATGCCGCCTACAGCAATGTCCAGGCCGTAGCCCTTGATCATCGCCTCGATCTCCAGCGCCGTGACCTGGGCGATGTCCAGGCCCGAGAGGGGCTTGAAGACAAAGATACGGTCGATACGGTTGAGTACTTCTGGCGCAAACCCGGCCTCGCGCAGCGCCGAGGTGGACGTGCGGCGCAACTCGTCAGGGTCCTCGGCGTAGGTTTCGCCCAGGGTGTGCAACGCGTCGGTGGCGGCGTTGGTGGTGAGGATGAAAATCGCCTGGGTGGTGGAAACCTGCTTGCTGTCCGACGCCTCGGTAATGAAACCGTCGTTCCAGGCCGTGAGGAATTTCTGCTGGATCTCGGGGTGGGCCTTTTCTATCTCGTCCAGCAGGATAACGCTGTCGGGGCTGTCGCGCAGGGCGCCGGTCAGCTTGCCGTAGGTGTTGGAACCCACGTAGCCCTTGGAGGCGCCGAACAACTGCGTTGCCGCGTGCGAACCGCTGGACAGCTGGGCCATGTCGAAATGCTGCAAGGGCAACTGCAACTCAGCCGCCAGGCATTTGGCCAGGTACGTCTTGCCAGTGCCTGGGGGGCCGGCCAGGATGAACACGCCCACCGGCTTGCCCCGCTGCTTGAGGGCCAGGCGCCGACGGATCTGCGCGGCAATGTCGTCGCAGACGTTGTCCTGGCCGATCACCTTGCGTTTCAGCGCTTCTGCCAGTTGCTGCGCGTCAATGACCTTGGCCGTGGGTTCGCGCGCCAGTTTCTGTTCCAGCGCCTGGCGGTTGGTGAGCCTGTCGAGTGCGTCCATCATCCAGTTTCCTATGGCGGCCGGTGGGTGGTTGCGTTGCTGGCGGTCGTGGAAATAGCCTGCGAAGGTGAAAAACCAGAACACTGCCGCCAAAGCCACCAGCCACGTGACGTGCGCGTGCAGCCCTTGCAGCAGTACCTGGCCGTCGTGTTGCAACTCGCCGCTGCCGGGTTGGTGCTGCAACCAGAACTGCGCGACGATAATCAACGCCATGGCAACGAAGGCAATGGGGGCCAGCCTGATGGGCCAAGTGTGTAGCCAGCGCATTAGTCGATCCTGACGTTCAAGGGCAGTACCTGGCCCACACTCATGATGGGTACCAGTACCTGCTGCGGGCCCGAGGCGACGCCCACGGTGATGCCGCCACCGTCGCCGTCGCGCACCCCGGTCAGGGTGACCTTGCCGTCGACGGCCACGGGTATGGCGAAGGTCTGCGCCAGTTTGGTCAGCGACACGGTGCGGGCGTAGCCGGCGCTTTCAATGCGCACGGCGTCGCCGTCCTGTACGTCCGAGTCCCACAGGGTGATCCATGCCAGGCGTGGAGGCGTGGCAGCGGTAAGCTGGGCAGAGGGTGAGGCGCTGGTGAGCAGGCGAATGTGGCTGTTGGCGGGCAGGTGCATGGCGGCGATGGCGTCATGCAGGTCGACCGGGGCTACCAGGGTCAGGGCCAAGGGCTGGCTGGCCTGGAACGCAGCCTCGCGTGCCTGTTGCTGGGCACTGCTGAAGTGATCGTCGGGGCGGCTGCCAATCAGCAAGGTGGCGCTAATGGCCCCGGTGGCCAGCACCGCGCAGAGCAATGCGCGGGACAGTACGGGGGCCACAACCGGGCGACGCAGGGCGCGGGGTGATTCCATTCAGGGGCTTCCTGGCACAAGTGCTAAAGGTCTGCGCAACCGCGGCCAGACGCCAGCGGCTACGCAGAATAGCCGAGCGGCCGGGCCACAGCGATAGCCCCCCTGCATGTTTCATCTTGGCTGATCAGCGCGCATCAGACTGGCCAGCGCCAGTACCGCCAACACCGCAATCAGCCCCGCCAGCACGCTGACCCCCACGGCCATGCCATGCAGGTCAATCAAGTGCCCGGCCACTACCGGCAAGGCGCCGGCCGGCACGTAGCCGCCCATGTTGAACACGCCATTGGCCTCGGCGCGGCGGTTGGCCGGCACGTGCAGGGCAATCAGGCTCAGCCCGCCCAGTTGCCCCAGGCCCTGGCCGGCGCCGGCCAGCAGGGCGGCGACGATCAGGCAGGGGATCGACGCCTGCTGCACCGCCAGCCACAGGGTGGCCATGGACAGCACCGTGGCCAGCCCGCTGAGCAGGAAGATGCGCTGCACCGGCAGGCGCTGCACCGCGAACTGCACGGCCACGCCGACCATGAACATGGCGAATGCAGTGCCGCCGGCAATCAGCGGGCTGCTGACGTGGGCGAACGCCGAGAACAGCCCCGGGCCCAGGCTTAGCACGAACGAGGTGCAGGTGATGCCCGGGCCGAAGAAGGCGATGCCGCGCAATACATGGCCGACGCTGGCACGCGGCACGCGGGGCAGGCGCAGTTTCAAGGCAGCCGTGGCACGGGGCTGGCGTGGCTGTGCCAGCACCGCCCACAGCGCCAGGGCCAGCAACGCCAGCTCCAGGTTGAAGACAATGGCCACCGGGTGCGCGCTGTACTGCGCCAGCACGCCGGCCAGCAACGGCCCGGTGCCGGCGCCCAGCACCATCGCCACCGAGGCCAGCAACGAGGCCTGGCGCTTGTGGCTGTCGGCCGCCTGGTCGACCACGTTGGCCATGCCGGCGGAAACGATGATGCCCACCGCGACGCCGGTGAGCAGCCGCGCCAGCATCAGCACCGCGACGCTGTCGGCGAGCTGGAACAGCACGGCGGCGAACATCGCCAGGCCCAGGCCCGGCACCAGTAGCGCCTTGCGGCCAAAATGATCGGACAGCTGCCCGGCCACCAGCAGGGTGGCCAGCAGGCCGAGGATATAGCAGGTGAAAATGGTCGCCAGGGTACCGGCGCCGAAGCCCAGCTGTTGCTGCCAGTGGCCGTACAGTGGGGTGGCGGCGTTCGACAGGATGAACACTGCCGTCACTACCCAGGCGGCGCGCAGCAGTGGGGTGTTGGTGGTGGGCGGGGCGGCGGTGAGGGCCGAGGGGCATGCGGACATGGGGGAGTACCGTGCTGTGAATCGAGGAGGGCGATGCTAGTCCTGCGTGCTGGTTGGTAGAACTCCCTAAGTGCGCATCTGACCTATGCAGAAATGCACATGCGGGGCGCGGGACGCGGCCTTTGGCCGCTGCTACAGGGCCCCCGGTTTTTACGGCCCGCGTAGCAGCTGCCGCAGGCTGCGTCCGGGGCCAATGCGAGGGGGCAGGCTTCAGGCTCCCACGCACTCCACAATGAAATCCATCACCGCCCGTATCGGCGCCGCGTTGCGCACATCCTCGTGCACCGCCAGCCAGATCTCCCGCACCAGGCACGGCCCGTCCGGTTCCACCAGCACCAGGCGGTGCTCGGCGGCCATGAACGCCGGCAACGCCACCACCCCGCCGCCGCCCGCCGCGGCGATCGCTTGCAGGCGCAGGTCGTTGCTGGTCAGCGCCAGTGGCCGGCCGTTGGCCTGTTCCAGCAGCCAGTTCTGCTGCGCCGAACCGTCCATGCTGTCGTCGTAGCCGATGAAGCTGTAGGTGCTGGCGTGCGCCAGGTAGTCAGGGCTGGCGTACAGGCGAAACTCCAGCTGGCCCAGGCGCCGCGCCACCAGCGTCGGTTCGCTGGGGCGCATCAGGCTGATGGTGATGTCGGCTTCGCGGCGGGCCAGCGAGGCGCGGGCCTTGGCGCCGATCAGGCGCAGTTGCAGCAGCGGGTAGCGGCGGGTCAGTTCGCCGACGCGGGGGGCGATCAGGCTGCCGACGAAAGCCGGTGGCGACGACACCACCACCTCGCCCTGCACCTGGGCCTGCTCGCCGCCGGCGAAGCGTTCCAGGGCGAACGAGGACAAGGTCATCTGTTCGCCGAACTGGCTTACGCGCAGGCCGTCCTCGGTCAGCACGTAGGCACGCTGGCGGCGGTCCACCAGTTTCAGGTTCAGCGCCGCCTCCAGCGCGGCGATGCGCCGGGCCACGGTGGCGTGGTCGACGCGCAGCTGGCGCGCGGCGGCAGACAACGAGCCAAGCTTGGCGAACAGGGTGAAATAACGCAGGTCTTCCCAGTCGAACATGACAGGTTCCACAATGAACGAGGGCAGATGATAGGCCAAAACGCCGCCGCTGCCTTACACTGGGGCAATTTGCAGCATCAGGAAAAACGGTCCCATGACCCCGTACTCGGAACTCTTCCACATCGGCCAAGGCTTCGATACCTTCGCCGCCAGCGGCCTGCCCGCCGAACTCGCCACCGTGGCCCAGGCGCGCCAGGCGCTGGACGCGACTGGCATCAGCGAAACCACCCTGCAGCGCCTGGCTTCACTCACGGGTAGCTACCACCTGCTGGCCGCCGGCGAGATGTGGTGCCCGGACTGCCAACTGAACCTGGCCGCGCTGGACTACCTGTGCCGCGTGCAGCCGCGCTTGCGCCTGGGCATCATCACCAAGGCCCGCGCCGAGCAGGCCCTGCGCGAGCGCCTGGGCCTGGAAAAAGTCTCCATCCCGTTGGTGGTGGTGCTGAGCGACGATTTTGAACAGATCGGTCTATTCGTCGAACGCCCCCAGGCTGTCATCGACGGCGGTGAAACAGTGCTGGCCGCGTACAAGGCCGGCCAGTGCCTGGAAGCCACCATCACGGACGTGCTGGCGCTGCTGGAAAACGCCGAACGGCCTGAATAGCCCGGCAGACGGGGGATAAAAGCCGCCGAACGGTGCTTATCCCCCGGCAAAGCTCGCCGATACTCTCCTTACCACAAGGAGGTCATCGGCTCATGTTCAACACCCAAATAAAAAAGCAGCTCGCTGAACAATCGGCCGAACTCGATGAGCTGCGCCAGCTCGTCGATGGCTTGCAACGAGAAATGCTGACCCTGAGCGTCGATCCGCAGATGCGCATCGACGACTGCAACGAGGGGTTCGCCAAGGCGCTGGGGTACTCGGTGGCGCAACTGGTGGGGCGGCCCATGGCCGAGATCGTGCCCGCCTACGTGTCGAAGCTGCCGTGCTACCACAGCCTGATGGCCGCCATTGGCTCGGCCCGCTCCATTACCGATGACTACCGTTTCCTGCGTGCCGACGGCGCGCTGGTATGGATACGTGCGCACTGGCAGCCGATCAAGGACGCCAGCGGCACCCTGACCCACATCCGCTGCTTCGCCAACAACATCACCGCCAACATCGAGAAGGCTGCTGAAAGCACCTCCTTTATCGACGCCTTGCTGCGCTCAACCGCCGTGATCGAGTTCGACCTCAAGGGCAACGTGCTGTCGGCCAACGACCAATTCCTGCGCGCGATGGGCTACACCCTGGCCCAGGTAAAGGGCCAGCACCACCGGCAGTTCTGCACCAGTGAAGAAACCAGTTCGCCCCGGTACGCCGAGTTCTGGGCCACGCTCAACCGTGGCGAGTTCGTGGCCGGGCGCTTCAAGCGCGTCGACGCCCACGGCCACGCGGTGTGGCTGGAGGCCACGTACAACCCGGTGTACGACCCTGAGGGCAAGCTGTGCAAGGTGGTGAAATTCGCCACCGTGGTCAGCGACCAGGTGGCGCGCGAGGAGGAAGTGAATGCTGCGGCGCATACCGCCTACGGCATTTCCCAGCAGACCGACGTCACTGCCCAGCGCGGCGCCGTGGTGGTCAACGACACGGTGCAAACCATGCGCAAACTGGCCGATGACATGCAGTCGGCGTCCACCGGCGTCGAGGCCTTGGGCAAGCAGTCACTGTTGATCAGTTCGATCATCCAGACCATCAGCAGCATCGCCCAGCAGACCAACCTGCTGGCCCTCAACGCCGCCATCGAGGCGGCGCGGGCCGGCGAGCAGGGCAGGGGCTTTGCGGTGGTGGCCGATGAAGTGCGGCAACTGGCAGGCCGCACCAGCACCGCCACCGAGGAGATTGCCGCCGTGGTGCAGCAGAACCAGACACTGGTGGAAGGCACCGTGCGCGAGATGGCCCACAGCAAGCAGCAGGCCGAGCAGGGCGTGCAGCTGGCCAGCCAGGCCGGCGAGGTGATCGTCGAGATTCAGGAAGGCGCGCGCAAGGTGGTGGACGCGGTGGGGCGGTTCGCGCATCAGTTGAGTTGATGCACGCGTTATTGTGGGAGCTGGCTTGCCCGCGAGCTGTCAAGGCCTGAAAAGCTCGCTGGCAAGCCAGCTCCCACACTGCTCATGACTTAACGGAAGTATTTATCCACGTACCGCTGGATCTCCTGGCGCATGAAGCGCCCGGAGTCGTCCGCGCGTTCTTCCCAGCCAAACACGCAGGCGGTGACGATGCCGTCAAAGCCGGTGCTGGCCAGCGCGCCGAAGAACACGTCCCAGTCGATCTCGCCCTGGTGCATGTCCATGTGCTGGTGCACGGTGACCTTCGCCCCGGGCGGGTTGATGATGTAGCGCAGCCCCGAGGAGGCCTTGTGGTTGTAGGTGTCGGCGATGTGCACGTGGTTGATCAGCGTGCCGGCCTGGCCAATCATGCTGGCCATGTCGTCGCCGAAGTAGAAGGTGTGCGGCGCGCAATACAGGAACTTGACGTTGGCCGAGCCCACGGTCTTGATGATGTCCAGCGCCGGGTTCAGCGTTTCGCACCAGTCCTCGGGGTGCGGCTCGACGTTGAGGGTGATGCCCTCGCGCTCGAAAATCGGTACCAGCTCTTCCATTGAACGCCACCAGGCTGCTTCGCTGGACTCGTGGCTGTGCACGCCACCGCAGCAGCTGACGCTGTGGCCGCGGTCGGGCGAGGGGCCGCGGCCGAACTCGGAGTTCATGGTCTGGCAGCCCATTTCCACGGCCACCTCGATGGCGCGCTTCCAGTGTTCCACTGCCGTGCGGCGCTCGTCTTCATGGGGGCTGGCCCAGCGGTACATGGGCAACAGGGACGCCAGCTGCACATCGTGGTCGCGCAAGGCCTTCTTGAATTCGGCGATGCGCTCCTTGTGGGCGCGTGGGTGCACCCACCACGGCAGGAAATCGTCGCGTGGCGACAGCTCCAGGTACTCGAAACCCAGCTCGGCGCTCTTGCGGCACAGCGCTGGCAGGCTCAGGTGGCGATGCATGTACGGGTCGAGGGCGATTTTCATTGTTGTGCTCCTTCGGTGTTCAGTAAGTGACCCAGGCCGAGTCACGGTCGGCCGATTCCACGCAACGCTGCACCCAGCGTACGCCTTCCACCCCGGCGTCGATGCCGGGGTAGCGCACGGCGGCTAGGGCCTGGGCGTCGTCGCGGTCGGTGGCGTCCATGGCCAGGGCAAAGCGTGCGTACAGGTTCGACCAGGCCTCGAACAGGCCCTCGGGGTGGCCGCCGCCGATGCGGTCTTCGGCCAGCGCCTGCGGGTGCAGGTAGTTCATGCCGCGCTCCAGCACCCGCGCCGGCTGGCCCTGGATTTCGAAGCGCAGTTGGTTGGGCTGCTCGTCCCACCATTCCAGGCTGGCTTTGGAACCGATGACGCGGATCTTCTGGCCATGCATGGAGCCTGCGTTGACCGCGCTGGACCAGACCATGCCCATGGCGCCGCCCTCGTATTCCATCAGCGTGTAGGCGTTGTCTTCCAGCGGCGCGCGGCTGGCCACGAAGCTCTGGCGGCTGCACATCAGCCGCTTGATCCGCAGCTCGGGCAGCATCACCTCCGACAGGTACAGCGGGTGCGTGCCGACGTCGCCGAGCACGTAGCTGGGCCCGGCCTGGCGCGGGTCAGTGCGCCATTGCGCGGCGGCGCTGCGCTGCTCCTCGGCAGCGCTGTGGAAGCCGTGGGCAAACTGCATGTGCACCATGCGGACTTCGCCCAGTTCGCCGGCGGCGATCATCGCCCGCGCCTGCTCGATGAGCTGGTGGCCGGCATAGCCGTAGGTGACGCCGACGATGCGCCCGCGCGCCTTGGCCAGGGCGCGCAGATCCTCGGCCTCGTCGAGGGTGAAGCACAGCGGCTTCTCGCAGACCACGTGCAACCCGGCCTCCAGCGCCGCACGGGTGATTGCGTAGTGGGTGCCGTTGGGCGTTGCCACCGACACTGCCTGGATGCCGTCCGCGCGCAGGGCCTCGGCGGCAAACAGGCTGCGGTAGTCATCGTGGCAGCGCTCGGCGGCCACGCCCAGTTGCACGCCGAAGGCGCGGCCGCGTTCGGCGTCGATGTCGAAGGCACCGGCCAGCAATTGGAAATGCTGGTCGCGCAGGGCGGCCGAGCGGTGGATGTAGCCTATCTGGCTGTGGCTGCCGCCGCCCACCATGGCCCAGCGCATCGGCTGGGGAATGCGTTTGCTGCCGTTGATCATGCTGGCTGTCCTTGGTCGAAACCCAGTTGGGTGAGGTAGCGGCGGCTGGTGGCGACGTCGTCGAGGCTGCTGCCGGCATTGCGCGGGTCGCGCTCCTGTTCGAGGGTGATGAAGCCTTGGTAGCCCAGTTCGTCGAGCAGCTTGCGCAGCGCCGGGTAGTCGATCACACCCTGGCCGATGGGGCACATCACGCCTCGGGCGCAGGCGTCGAAGAAGCGGATGCGCTCGCCCAGCACCTGGTCGAACACGCAGGCGTCGATGTCCTTGAAGTGCAGGTAGTCCAGGCGCTGGGCGTAGGTGCGCAACGCCGCCACCGGGTCCATGCCGGCGTAGTGCAGGTGGCCGGTGTCCAGGCACAGCCCGGCAACGCTGTGGGGGATATCGTCCACCAGCCGCGCCAGCTCGTCGGCGAACTCCAGGTAGCCGCCGGCGTGGGGGTGGACCACCGCGCGCACGCCGTATTCCTGCCAGGCCAGCTCGGCGATGGTGCGGATGTGCGACATCATCGCCTGCCAGCGCGCGTCGTCCAGGCGCGGTGCGTGGCCCGGGTGGCCGGCGCTGTAGTCGCGTACCTCGTGCCCCCAGTCGATGATCACCAGGTACGGCCCGGGGAAGGCCTGGCCGGGTTGGGCGGCCACGGTGGGCATCTGCTTGAGTAGCGCGCAGATGGCATGGGCCTGGCGCAGCAGCGACGGCAGGTTGCTGGCGTCGACCAGGTTGTCGAAAATCGTCCCGGCCACCAGTTGCAGGCCGCGCGCCCCCAAGGCGTCGCGGGCCACGCCCGGGTCTTGCGGCAGGTAGCCCAGCGGGCCCAATTCAATACCGTGGTAACCGGCGGCGGCCGCTTCGTCCAGCACCCGTTGCCAGGGCGGCAGGTGGGGGTTGTTGACGTCGTCCACGCCCCAGCAGCAGGGCGCGGTGCACAGGTGGACGCTCATGGTGGCACTCCGTTGTTTTTGTTGTCTGCGCTGATGCTAGGTGGGGCTGGGGCAGGGCGCCATGGGGGGCTGGCGTAAACTGTCAAAACCTTTCATGATCCTGCCAGGAGGTGTCAGAACATGTCAGAGAATGCCCCGCACGCTCGCCGCCCGACCATGGCCGATGTCGCCCGCGAAGCCGGCGTCAGCCTGTCCACTGTCGACCGTGTGCTGAACCTGCGCGCCGACGTGCGTGCCGATACGGCCCAGCGCATCGCCGAGGCGGCGGCCAGGGTCGGTTTCCACGCCAAGGCGGTCATCGAGCAGCGCCTGCTGACCAACCGGCCCACGGTGCGGCTGGGTTTCCTGCTGCACAAAAGCGGCGTGGCGTTTTACCAGGGGCTGGCCCAGGCGCTGTCCAGCGCCGCCGCCAACTACGCCCATGCGCGCATTCGCGTGGTGATTGCTTACCTTGATGAATTGGACCCGGCCAAGGTCGCCGAGCGCATCCTGGCCTTGCGCGAGCAGGTGGATGGCCTGGGCGTGGTGGCGGTGGATCACCCGTTGATTCGCGCGGCCGTGGCAAGGCTGCGCGACAGTGGCGTGGCGGTGGTGGCGCTGGTCTCGGCGCTGTCTGCGGCGGCGGGCGCCGGTTACGTCGGCGTCGACAACCGCCGCATGGGCCGCACCGCTGGCTGGTTCGTCTCGCAGCTGGCCCGCCAGCCTGGGCCGGTGGCGGTAGTGCTCAGCAGCCAGAGCTTCCAGTGCCAGGAACTGTGCGAGCTGAGCTTTCGCAGCTACCTGGCCGAGCATTCCCCGGAGTGGGAGCTGCTGGCCTCGCGGCTGACGCTTGAAGACGACGACTTCGCCCACGGCAATACCCTGGACCTGTTGATGAGCACGCCGGACCTGGCTGGGCTGTATGTGGCCGGCGGCGGCATTGCCGGGGTGGTGCGCGCGTTGCGTGAACTCAAGGCGCGGGATGCGCGCCTGCCCATCGTCGTGTGCCATGAAGTGACGACCCTGACGCGTGAGGCAGTGAGCGAGGGCTTGCTGCACGCGGTGCTGTCGCACCCGGTGGCGGCGCTGGCCGACCGCGCGGTGGATGCGCTGGTGCAGGCGGTACCGGGCCAGGCGGTGATAGTGCCCCTGCAGGTCGACGTCCGCGAAAGCTTGTAGCCCTGTGGGAGCTGGCTTGCCCGCGCGCGGGGTTGGGGCGCACACACCCCAGGGCCGCCACCCCACCCCCCC